>QHPC01000065.1 GCA_003218915.1 Verrucomicrobiota bacterium | reverse complement strand
GTCCGGCCAATTGCCAGGCGCCACCGATCAGTGTCCCGATTGCCAATCCTACCAGCGACCGCGCCCCGAAATGCGGATCCAACCACCAGCCGATTGCTACGCCGCCAATAATCGAACCGAGATTGAAATAACTCGATGCCATCGCCGGCGGACCGAAGACATGTTTCGCGTTGAGCATGCCCATCACCAGCGCCGCGAGCGACACGAGCAACATGAAGGGCCACATGATGCGCGTGAGCAGAACGGTCAGCGCCGTCTTGTCCGGCGACCAACTTCCCAATGTTAAAAGCTCCACAAGTTGTGGCGCGAACACGATACCGAGCAGCGTAACTGCGCTCATGAAAACAGCGGTGAGCGTCGCGACTTTGTTCGCCAGTCGCCACGCCGATTCATCGCCTTCGACCGCGATTTTTTTCGAAAACGTGGTGATGAATGCCGTCGACAGCGCGCCTTCAGCGAACAAATCGCGCAGCAGATTCGGTAATCGAAACGCCATCAGGAACGCATCGAGATTTCTTCCCGCGCCGAAAAGACCGGCAAAAACCGTTTCGCGAATTAAGCCAAGCACCCGACTCGACAGGATCGCCATGCCCACCACTCCTGCCGCGCGGGTGCTTCCTCGCTGATCTTCGGCCGCAGTCATCGGCGAACAAAGAACAGCGTCCGACGATTTACGAAAGCAAAAACTTTAAAGAGAAAACAAAGTGGCACCGCCAGCGCGCACAATTATTTCAAAAAGAGATTCATACTGTCGAGGTCGATGATAGCATCGCAGTTGTACAATGTATCCATCCCCAGGATTCCGCTGATTCCTGCGCCACCTTGCGCCAGTGTGAAGTTGGGCAATGCCGTAACGCCAAATTTCGACGGCGGCGTTTTGAAGTCGCCAATCTTAAGATCGTTGATTTGTCCGGCACTAATTTTCCGTGCCATGTCCCGTGTAAAATGCGCAGAGACGCGTGTGGCTTCCATTGGAATGCCGACTGATTTAAGAAAAGCTTCGTGAAAGATCGTAATAAATGATCCCGTATCGACGAGCAGACGAGCGGGTTGCCCATGGATCGAACACGGCACAGTTAAGGCGCCGTTTCTCTCCCGTCGCAAAGGGACCCTCGTGAATTTTTCCGCCGCCGCGACGGAACTGAGGTTCATTTGCCGTGTTTGATCGACTTTTAGGAAAATAAGTTTTGTCCGGCAATTGATTACGGCTTTGTGCCGGGTGAGAAGATCCAGGCCCAGAATGCCATCGACGCGGCCCTCTCCAGCACCTGGCTGGTTTGAATTGCGCAGCGCCACAAGAAGGCTGCCAAAACTCATGCTGCCGGCTGTGAGATTTTGCGCAAAACCCACAGGGAGTTGCTGACCGTTGACTTGTGTGAACCGGATGTATCCCAGGCTGCCTTGCGACGGCCTTATGCCGAACGAAGCAGCTGCGGCGGCGTTCACAATCATTTGGTTGGAGCCGGTATCCACAAGCAAATTTGCGCGCTGCCCATTGATGCGAACAGGCATTATCATTTTGTTTAGAGGGCTGTAGTGAACGCGAACAGCCTTGTATCCATTTAGCTGTGTTGGCCGACCTTTGACCGAAGCCACGGTCGAAGACGGAATGATCGCGACAACGGTTAAGAGGATACAAGAACGTCGAACGTGCTTCGACATTGTTTCGTCATCCGTCACAGTCCCGTAGGGCAATCGATGAAGGCCCATGGAACTTTAAATCGTTTGGACAAGTGCGCCGCCAGCGCTTTTACACCGAAAACTTCGGTGGCGTAATGTCCGCCGAGCAGAAGATTCATCCCAAGCTCGTCGGCCGCGACTGCCGCCCAATGCGGCGCTTCTCCGGTGATAAATGTGTCAATCCCCTCCTGCGCAATCCTGTAGATCTCCGAGCCTGCGCCGCCGGTGATCACCCCGATTGTTCCAGTTTTCTTTGGACCAAACATGAAAGTCTTTACCGGACCACTCAGCGCTTTTTGTAATTTGCGATCGAGTTCATTGCGCGGTAACGAAGCGCGCGCCTTCACGCCAATGAGCTGACCTTTTTCTTCGAAAAACGGTTGATTCGATTTAAGTCCGAGCGCTGCAACGAGCAGCGCGTTATTGCCGACTTGCGCATGGAGATCGAGCGGCAGATGTGCGCTGTAAAGCGCGATGTTGTTTTCAAAGGCGAGTTCCAGTTGCCGGCGCAACGCGCCGGTTACCGGTTGCAGACCTGGCCAAAACAAACCGTGGTGCACGATCAAAAGATCGACATTCTGCTTCGCTGCGTCTGCCAACACTCGTGTCGAGACGTCAACGCTCGCACCGATTTTAGTAACGCCTCCCGAGTTTTCGATCTGCAGACCATTCAGCGCGTTGTCCCAATCGCCTATTTCACGAATGCGCAGAAAATCATTTGTATAGTTAACAATTTCACAGAGGGACGTCATGATTAGATTTCGTATTGCACGGCGAAAATCGACAATCGCCCGTCGATGCCGCGGACTTCCTGTGGTGGCAGTTCCTCGAAGCCGAACGAATCACCCGAACGATCTCGCACGGCTGCCGTCACCAGCAGCGGTTTTCCAGTCGTTTTCGTCAATCCCTGCATGCGCGAAGCGATGTTCACGGTGTTCCCAATAGCAGTGAACTCGAGCCTTTGCGGCGAACCGATGCTACCGACGATCGCCGGCCCCGAATGAATTCCAATTCCGATTTGGATCGGGGCGCGACCTCTTGCCGCAAGATCGTCATTCAGCTCTTTTACTGCGGAGAGAATTTCCCGTCCGGCAGCCACTGCGTCACCGGCGTGATTGGAACGGGAGTCGCCCACGCCGAAAATCGCCATGAATCCGTCACCTAAATATTTGTTTACCATCCCTCGATGTTTTTCCTCTACGACCTGTACGGTTACCCGGAAAAAATCGTTCATCACTTCGACCACCTCGCTTGGTGCGGACACGCTCGTTCGTGCGGTCCAGGAACGCATGTCCACAAACATCACCGTGATCTCTTCCTCGACACCGCTTAATCCGGGGTCGTGCGCCAGAATTTGTTCGGCTGCGCGTTTACCGATGTGCAAGCCGAATGTCTGGCGCAATTTTTCCTTATCTCTGAGCTCCCGGACCATGTTGTGGAATTCACCCAGCAACCGCCCAAATTCATCCGCCCGCGCCACGCCGAGATCGACATCGAATTTACCGCGCGAGACCGCATCCGCCGCGGCACGCAGTCGATCGATCGGTTTCGCAACCAGCCAGCTCATCATCAAAGCGGTGAAAATTCCGAACGCGATACCGACGACACCTACAAAAACCGCAAACCACTCCGCATTAATCGTCGGTGACCGCGGCGCAAACATGATCAATAAAAGTGAAGCGATCGGACAGATCGACGCGGATACCGCCCACACGATCCCGCGACCGCGTAACGACAGCGTGAAAACGCCTGGGATCAGATCGGCGCGCTCGCCTCTAAAGAAGGCGGGAAACAATCCCCAGTAACTGGCGAGTTCGACTAAAAAGAATGAATGCGTGACCGCAATGAAACCGGAAACGCAAAATGAAACCGGCAAATGCATAAGCAATCGCGGATCGAGTGGATTTTGGACCTGCAAAAGCGCGCCAATAAAAACAGGAATGCACAAAAACCAGGCAACGCCGCAAATCGCAGCAGCGAACCACGGCAGATGAATCAGTCGCCGGCGCGCTGTTAGTAGCGAATCAGGATCGATTACGGTTCCCGCACGAAGACCATGGAACAATCCGCGAAACGAGAGAATCCGCCTGAGCCACAGAACAATACCGATGGGATACGCTATGACGTTGTAAATAATGATCGTCTCGAAGAAACGTTGCTTTAATGCGGGAGAAAGTAACGGCTGAATTACAGTTGTGTTGTACCAGATATTGAACGCGCTCCCGAGAATTTGGGGAACGACCGGCGCAAGCGCGGTGAGTAATAGGCCGTAGCGTTTGCGCGCAGTCGCGCTGTTTTTAACTCCGATGGCCACAGGATCGATGTCTTTTAAGCTTCATCTAAATTGTCGCGCGAAATCCCAAATCCCAACGCCCAAATCCCAAGCAAATCTCAATTTTTAAAATTCAAAAAAACAATCACTCGTTCTTCGAGATAATCGAAGAGAAAATCGCGTCAGTTCGCGTGCCTCATCCGCCAACTGGTCGCGAGCGGATAAGGTGGCGTTCGCCAGACCCGCATCAACTAATCGCAAGAACAACCGACTTTCTTTCGCTTCTTTTCGACAAATCTTTACTCGCATCAGAAAATCTTTTTTGCTCAGAGCTTCGTCCGCTTCAATCCAATTGGCAGCAGCGGAGCCCGATGCGCGCACCAACTGCCGAACATCTTCCGTGTTACTGATTGTCCTCGGTAGCTGCTTCACAAACGCTCGTACCGACTCCGCGAATTCAAATGTTCGTTCTTCAAGGTCACGTCGTTTAGCGCCATCTTCCATTTGAGAGTTAGGATTTGATCCTTTGCTTGGGATTTGAGCTTTGGGATTTGGACCCTCCCCCAGGAGGCAGTGTCCATGGTCGAAAATAATCGAGCAGAATTAAGCGGCCATGATTCGCCTGCTCGCAATCGCGCCGCACTCGTGAGAAATCCGTAAGCGGCCCGAATTGAAATCCGGCGTCCAGCGGGCGAAAGAAATTGTCCTGGTGGCTGGGCAAAACATAGCGTGGGTGTAAACGTTCGAGCGCGGCAGGCAGTCGCGCGCGTGAATCCGGCAGGGCCATACCCAGAATTGCAAGGTCGACGCGCTCATTTGGCGGCAATTGCGCGGGTGTTCCACCGGAATCGATATAAATGCGCTGGCCACCAACTTCGATGAGAAACGCCAGGGGTTCGCCACAGATCCAGTCGGACGGACGCTGTGGCCGGCCAGAACCGTGCGTTTCAGGTTGATCGAAAGGCACCCTACCAAAAAGGCGATCATGCGTGGCAGGCAAGACGCGAATTTTCCAAGGCCCAATCCGCCGCACATCTCCGGCGGTTACCGCATCGCCCGGTGAAGCGCCGGCTCGTTTCGCGAGGTCGACAGCTGAGGCTGAAGCAATGAGACGCGCGTGCGTTCTCGACATGACAATCGGAACATCGAGGAGATGATCGAAATGCCCGTGAGTGACCAGGATCGCGTCCGCCCTAGGCGCGAGATATCGTATTCCCCCTACAACACGCGACATGTTCGGCTGAAGACGCGAACCGAGTGCAATACTGAAAAGATCGACGCGCGAAAAGTAGGGATCGACCAGCAGAGCGTGCCCCTGAAACTCGAATTGGTAACCATTGGTGCCGAGGTACGTTACGCGCACTCCGTTGCGTGGCATTGCGCCGGCGTCCTTTGCAATCAGGTCGGTATAAGAATTCAGCCCCGCGCCTAAGATTTGCGTGGAGAATCCGACGAAAAGAAGAAGCGCGCCTTTCAATCCTTTGCAGCCGATTCTACCGAAACGTCGTATCGCAGCCAACTGCAAGTTTGCTTGACGAATTCCACCTGCCTGCCTTCAATAATTGAAATGAGTGTGGAGTACACGGATGCGCCAACGGCTCGGTCTGAGCCGAGCACTGGAGATAAAATTGCGTGTCCATACTGCGGGCATTTGCTGCCTAAAGATGCCACGAGCTGCGACCGGTGTGATTGGACACGCGGGGCGACTGAAACGGCGGAAGGCAAAGCGAGTGACGCCATCGCAGTTATCTTCAGTATCATTCCCGGCTTGGGACATATTTACAAGGGACACAAGCTCGCGGGCTTTCTATGGATGTTTGGTGCGATCCCAGTCGGGATCTTCGTGTTGTTGGCGGCATTCGCTTCTGCGGGCTGGGGCCTCGGTCTGTTTTTCTTCTACCTCATCGCGGTGATGCTTCATGCCTACGCGGTGGACGATCGCGTGGCGCCACCGAAAGAGGACGAGGGTGAAGAGTACTGATAACGGGTTACATCGTCGAACCGCTAAACCGTGAATCGATTCGCGAATCTCGATTTTCGAATTACGAGGGCCTAAAAATCATTCCCCAAGAATCCACGTCACATCTCCGGCGGATGGATTGACTCTCGACGCTGGAAATTGCGGATCGCCTTCGAGAATACGCTCAATCAAACTGGCGTTTTTCGCCGCGCCGACGAGGAAACAGACATGCCGCGCATGATCGATGAGCGGGAATGTGAATGTCAATCGCCAGGCATCTAACTTTGGGACAAAGTTTGCAGCGACTCGTCTTATCGTTTCATCCAACGCGACAGTTCCAGGAAAAAGCGACGCGGTGTGTCCGTCGTCCCCAAGGCCGAGAAGAATCAGATCATGGCGGTAAATCGGTTCACCCCGCTGCGTGGCCATAAGGTCGAGTTGATCCTGATATTCCTGCGCCGCGACTTGTGGATCGATTTCACCGCGCATACGGAGGATTGATTTTTCAGGAACGGCTGCAGGCCCGAGAAGGGTTTCCCGGGCCATTCTGAAGTTGCTCTGTCGATCATCCGGGGGTACGCAACGCTCGTCTCCGAATGTAATCCGGGTCAACTCCCACGGCAGATCATGCCCGATTACGGCAAGCCGGCTGTAAATTGGCACCGGCGTGTTACCACCTGAAAGCGCAATTCGGAATTCGTTGCGTTCGCCAAGGGCTTTGTGCGCCTCATCGAGAATGAAGTCGGCAGCATCGGCAGCGAAATTCTTCGTTCGAATTACGTGGCGAGCCATCTGCGCTTAAAATCAGATCGCGCAATGTGACTTCCCGCGCTTCTCAAGATAACGCTGATGATATTCTTCCGCGCGCCAGAATTTCGGCGCAGGTTCGATTTGCGTTACCACTGGCCCGCGAAAACGCCCGCTCATATCGATTTTTTTCCTGGATGCTTCCGCCGCCGACTTTTGCTCGGGCGAATGATAAAAAATTACAGAGCGATACTGTGTCCCAACATCCGGACCCTGCCTGTTTAATGTCGTGGGGTTGTGGTTCGACCAGAAGACGTCCAAAAGTTGGTCATATGTGGTTTGTGATGGATCGAATTCCACTTCCACCGCTTCGGCGTGGCCCGTCTTGTCAGTGCAAACATCTTCGTAGGTCGGATTCTCTTTCATCCCGCCGGCGTAACCGACTGCTGTAGACAAGACCCCCTTCAAATTGCGGAAAGTTTCCTCGACCCCCCAAAAGCAGCCTGCGCCAAATGTTGCCTTCTCCGTGTCCATTAGCAGGAAAATGGAATGATTATGATAAGAGTGCAACCGTTTGGGATGTTGCTTCCGTCTCTTTAAGATGTTCATATTGCCCTAAAGTCCTAGTAGCCAACGGTTGCCGAATCTGGCAGAACAGCGGCCAATCCTTTTCATTGAATGAATTCTTCCGCCACGACTCTCGATCGGACTCGCCCAATCTTGCCTGTCCGGCTTCTCAACGGCTGTGGTGCTTTGCTGGATAAAAGTCCAATTCCGCGCACTCCTCTTCGTGCAGTTGATCTAATCGAGACGGCAAAACGCCGTTGCGGGGTCGATGATTTTGGAGGGGGTGACTTTTTTGAGGGTCTCTCGCGATTACTCGATTCCTGCCAGCGCGAGGCCCAGCTTAACCTGATCGGGAGAATCGTCCTTCGGGCAGATCTCGTACGCATATTGTGTTCACGTTTGTTCATACAACGAGATCGGAAGGCATATCCAAGCATCGCGCGACAGGAGATTCGCGAACCGCTGTTCATCGTTGGTTTGCCCCGCAGCGGTACGACGGTATTGCACACCTTGCTCGCCTTAGATCCCGAGCACCGAGTTCCCCTCACCTGGGAAGTCATGACGCCATCCCCACCTACCAGCGATAATGAAAAGCGGCGAATTCAACGGGCAATTA
>QHPC01000064.1 GCA_003218915.1 Verrucomicrobiota bacterium | reverse complement strand
CAACAGTTTTGGCTGCGTGACCAGCGAACGCGCGATGGTTAACCGCCGTTTCTCACCACCACTCAATGTGAGTGCGGTATTTTTAGCGATCCGTTCAATGCCAAACTGATGCAACAGCTGGTCGCAACGGTTCCGCCGTTCAGCTTTGCTCAGGGGAAGCGTTTCCAAAATGGCAAGGATGTTTTGCTCGACGGTCATCTTGCGAAAGATCGATTCTTCCTGCGGCAGATAACCCATGCCGAGCCGCGCGCGCTTGTACATCGGATAGTCAGTGACATCCGTGTCCGAAAAAATCACGCGCCCGCTGTTTGGCCTGACCAGACCAACAATCATGTAAAAACTCGTAGTCTTGCCTGCTCCGTTCGGTCCAAGTAGCCCGACAATCTCGCTAGCGCCAACATGCAGGTTGATTCCATCGACGACGGCTCGGCCGCCGTAGATCTTGACCAGCTGATCGGTAGTCAGGACAGTCTCCCCCTTTGTTTTGATCGGCGACGGAACTTTCCGACTCGAAACGGGGGCAGCTTGGCTAATCATGGCTTGGGCAAAGACGGAGCGGGCGACGCCTGGGCGGCTGGAGTCTGGGAAGGGTTCGCTTGTCCCTTTTTTTCCTCGCCTTTCTTTTCTTGGTCTGGCTGCTGGACAATTTCGGTGCGACTCGGCCCATGTGTTCTTAGCTGACTATTCTGACTGACGACCATGACTGTATCGGGGCTGGTTGCCACGTGCAGGTTTGGTCCTTCTTGCACGCGCGGTGTTCCCACCAATTCAACATCGCCGGTAGTGGCAGTGTAAGTGGCTTTGTCGGCGCGGCCAACCGCGTGAGTCGGAGGTCCACCGTTCGGATTAGGCCTGTCGCGTATGAGTCCAACATTGCCTTCAGCGATGGCTTTTTCCAGGCTCTGGTTTTGTCCCTTTGTAATGAACACTCTCAGTTTGTCGGATTGAAGATTGAAACGCGGGTCGACCACCTTCACACGGCCGCTAAAGATGCCCATGTTCTTGGTTGAATCAAAAAAAGCCTCATCCGCATAGATTTGCGTTGTGGTCGGTTGATCGGATTGCCCCGCAGCGCTCGGGCCAAATAAGTTCGGGCCGGGTGATTTATCTTCCTTCTTTTTGTCTTTGTTTTTCGCTTTCCCTTTGTCTTTCGTTTTCTCTGCCTTGTTCGCCTGCACAGGTGATCCCGCTGGCGCGGCGGCAATCTGCGCTGTTAAGCGCATTTCGAACGCACATCCGAAAACCAAGACCAACACTGCCAGTTTTTTCATTCGCTCGTGCCGGGTTTTGCAGTCAGGTGGGATTTGTCAGTGATCACCATCTTTACATTCCCGATCAATCGGCCGGTCTTCGAGTTCGTGTCGAACTGCACCGAGTCGCCCGCTATGTTGAAGTCCGAGCGTTGGATTGTTGTGCGCTCCTGCGAGCTCAGAATCCGGGTGTTCAAGTCGAGCACCGACGTGCTCATGTCGATTCGGAGGTCGGGCTGACTCTCTGGAGTGTAGGTTGTAATTTTGAGATGTTGAAAGCCTACGTGCTCTTGATCAATCCGGTGGGCCGTCCCGGCTTCAAATTTTCCCCTTAGACGACCGTCACCATCAAAATCTGGCAATACAAGGCCTTTGGCTTCGTGCCCAATTGGCAGCGGAATGTTTGTCAAACTCTGTTCCCCCGGGGACCCGCCTGCTGTGGCTGACTTGCCCGCCTTCTTTTTGCGACCTTTCGACTGACCGGATACTTGAGGTGCCGCTATAACAACGCACATCAAGACCGACGCTAACCAAAACGACAAGACCCGGCGGAGATGAGACCGGGTCACCCACCTTCGGTCGCCGCGGCGACCTTCGGCGTGGCAGGCTGGAACCTCTCGCTCCCTCGACGCAAAATCCTTGTTACCCGGGCGAGCGGGGCCTGCCGCGCAGTAGCGCAGCGACGGCGAGTCAATCGCCCCTACCTGAGACGGCAGCATGAATAGCCTTTAACATGCGCAGGTGCTTCGGCAAATCCTTTAGGGGAATCTGATTCGGCCCGTCCGATAACGCGCGACCGGGGTTCTCGTGCACCTCCATAAAGATTCCGTCACACCCGGTTGCCATGGCTGCTCTGGCCAGCGCCGGGGCCAATACACCATCGCCGGATGTTGAGTCCCCTGCTCCGCCCGGCCGCTGCACCGAATGGGTCGCGTCAAAAATCACGCGATAACCGGCGTCGCGCAGCCAGTATAGCGAACGCATGTCGGCAACGAGGTTGTTATAGCCGAAACTAGTGCCGCGCTCTGTGAAACAGAATTGCTCATTGCGAAACGCAGTCAGTTTCTCGGCGATATTTCGCACATCCCACGGCGCGAGAAACTGACCTTTCTTCACGTTGATAGCGCGTCCCGTCTCCGCGGCGCTTCGCAGCAGATCGGTTTGCCTGCAAAGAAACGCCGGAATTTGCAACATGTCGATCTTTTCGCCGGCAATCTCGGCTTCGGCCGGCAAATGAACATCCGTTGTGACGGGGATTTGCAAGTCCCGGCCGATGGCTGAAAGAATTTCACAGCCTTCGCGCACACCGATTCCCCGAAAGGAACGCGCAGAGGTTCGATTGGCTTTGTCGTATGACGCCTTGAAAATGAAATCGATATCTTCGGCGGCGCAGATTTCAGCGATCTTCTTCGCCATCCGCCGGACAAACTTCTCCGACTCGATCACGCATGGGCCAAGGATGAATACCGGTCGTTTGCCGCCAATTGTGACTTTCCCAACGCGTAATGGCTTGCGTTTCATCAGTTATGCCCACTCTCGCGATGCGGGCGATTGCGGTCAATCACCCTACCCCGCCATTCCCGCACCCAAAGGTAGGGGCGGTTCACCTGAACCCCTAGTGGATCGACTGCGTCGCACGAGATCGTAAATCGCAAATGGCACGTACAACGCGAGGAAGAACAGCAACGCCAGTCCGTGCATTTGCACAAGGTAAAGCGGATGCGAATCGGAGAGAAAACTCAAAATCGAAAATGCTTCCGGTTTGTGCAGCAAAAACCCGTAATTAAAACCGGTCAATTTGTCGGTAATGAACGTAACCACAAAATAAAACTCCGACCAGAGGAACACGCGCACGATCGACAGGGGATATGGCCGGTATCGTCGAGTCAACATCAGGAAGACCACGCCGATGATAATACCGCAGTGCGAGGTGAAAAAGCTGATGAATCGCCAATCTGGAAAACCAAAAGGCAGGTTTGGCGTGAGCACAGCCTGCAAGGTACCGCCGATCCCCCAGAAATATGCCACCTCGAACCAGCGCTGATTTCCGGTCCACATTGCCACCATGACTACCACCATGCCCCAGTCGCACAGTTGCATGGGCAACATTTGTTGCCAGGTCGTGATGCCCCGGCTGCGGATGAAAATTAAATAGACCACATAGTTCAACACGAGCACTGCAGACAGCATTCCCACGATCATCTTTTCGGCGCGGCGAGATTTGGTGCGCCACACGATCGCGGCCAGCGCAAACGGCAGGACGATCGTTAGGAAAATGACGGTGAGATGCGGTAAACCGTACGGTTGGAATTCAGGCTCCATGCGTTGCTGTGCCGGCGGTTGTATCAGCCGCGGAATCCGATAGGAAGGCGTTTGACACAAGGGCCTCTACAAACCCTGCGCGATCACGGCACTTCAATCATCGAATTACCCAGAGATTACACGGTATGACGTCGGTGACCCACGCGATGTTACTTGGCAATTGCTGAGCCCCACCGGCATTTTTCTCTAGCGGCACGACTAGTAAGTCTGCTTTCACCGATTGAACAAAATCCGACGCGGCCAAGCCGGTGTTCCCGCGAATGCAGCGCGCCTCGATCGGAACATCGGTTGCGCCGGCCGACAAAACGAATTTTTCCAATGCCTCTTCTTCCTCATCGTCCGCGCCCGGCTTTGCGCGTTTCCCTGCATTCCCACGAATCGATGCGCGCGCCTGATCAAAAGTGGTGATGATACGAATTACATAAAGCCGCTCGCACGATTCCGCCGCAGCGAACAGCAGTGTCCTCTTCAAAGCCTCTAATCTGGTATCAGAATAATCGGCAACAAAGACGATCCGTCGGAGTGATTTGGGTTTTGCTGCCGGCGTGGTAAAGAGCATCACCGAGCAGGGGGCTTCACGCACGAGGCGACGCGCGACATTGCCGAGAAATGGATGCAGCACCACTTCTTTTTCCAGTGCGCCGGCAACAATCATGTCGATCTTCTCACGAGTGAGCGCACGTAGAATTGCTTCAGCGGGGGCTCCTTCTTCATAATGAATCTTTGAATCGAGCGGAAGCTCCAGTTGTGAAAGCGTGTCGCCAAACTTCTTTGCCGTTTCCTCGTTGCGTTCTCCGACATAGATCAGGTGAAGATCGGCGGAAAAGCGTTCCCCGATGCGTTTCGCTTCCGCAAGCACCTGTCTAAATCGCGGGGAAAACGTGCTCGCCACGGCGATAGTCTTGTATGGCATTGGATCGCCCATGGGAGTGATGATCAATTTCGTGTCTCACGAACTTTAGGCAACTCGTACGGAGATTTTGCGGTTTAGTTCGTCGCCCTTGCTTCAATACACTTTTCATTTTCCAATTCCTCTGCGAATTTTCGTCGATGCGACGTGCAATTTACCCTGGCAGTTTCGATCCGGTAACGAACGGTCATCTCGATGTGATCGAGCGTGCTCGAAAATTGTTCGACGAAGTCGTGGTGGCTGTGGCGCACAACGACGAGAAACAACCTCTTTTCTCACTGAAGGATCGCCTCGATTTGCTGCGTGAAACAGCGGGTAAGATCGACAACGTGCGAATCGCTGAGTTCGACGGATTACTGGTCGAATTCGCCAGAAAAGAACAAGCTGGAGCAGTCATCCGCGGCTTGCGCGCGATCTCCGATTTTGAATTTGAATTTCAAATGGCTCTGATGAACCGGAAATTGGACGCCGCAGTGGAAACAATTTTCCTCATGCCAAAGGAGGAATACACGTATCTTAGTTCTCGCATTGTTAAGGAAATCGCGCGCCTTGGCGGCGATATTTCCGGCTTTGTGCCGGCTTGTGTTGCCAAGGCGCTGAGCAGGAAATTTGGCTGATGATTTTCGAAAAGTTCTGCGAATGAAAATTCATCTCAAACAAATTCCGGCGCAGGGTCTGCATTTGGACGGAGACGAAGATTGCCCCATCCACGACCTTGAAGCGGAGGGAATTCGGTGCGCTGGTCAGCTGCATTATGATATCGACGCGGGCGTTGCTGGAGGCGCGCTATGGGCAAGAGGCTCGCTGTCACAACCAGTGGAGCTCAGTTGTGTATCGTGTCTGGAAAAATTTGTGCACGAAATTCAAGTGCCCGGATTTGCCGTGCACATAGAGCTGCATGGCCCCGAAACGGTCGATCTCACGCCTCTTATGCGCGAGGATCTTTTGCTTAACCTGCCGGCGCATCCGCGCTGCGACAGAGATGGCAATCGCGTTTGCAAAGGGAAACAACTCGAGACGGTTGAGCAAGACACAAAGCGGAAATTGGATTGGAGTGCGCTGGATAAACTAAAGTTAAAAAGTTAAAAGGTTACAAAGGACACAGGGAAAGCTTTTTGACTTTGTAACTGTTTTAACCAATCACCAGGCAAATGTTGTTTTTCACCGAAATCGTGCTTTCATAGCCGCCTGTCATGGGAGTCCCAAAACGCAAAACGTCCAAGATGCGATTGCGCACTCGCAAAGCGGCGAACCGCTGGCATGCTCCGCATCTGAACAAATGCCCCCAGTGCGGAAGCTCCGTTCCCTCGCATATCGCCTGCCCTTCGTGCGGTTACTACCGCGGGCGGCAGGTCTTGACGCTCGAGGGCAAATAAGTTGCATTTAGCGGCTAAAGTCCGCAAAGTTTCGCACCGATGAAGATCGCCCTCGACGCGATGGGCGGTGACTTTGGCCCGCCTAACCTCGTTGCCGGCGCCGTTATGGCGTTGCGTGAGTACCCTCACATCAATAAACTTTTTCTTGTCGGCGACTCCACCCGGATCGAAGCGGAACTCAAAAAGCACGGCTGTAACGACAGCCGGATCGAGATCACACACGCGACACAAGTAGTAGATATGAGCGACCGCGCATGGTCGGCGGTCAGGCGAAAGAAGGATTCATCAGTAAGCCGCGCATTCGATCTTGTTAAGCGCGGACTAGCGGACGCAGTTGTGAGCGCAGGTCACACGGGCGCGTCGGTCGCCGCGGGCACGATCAAGCTCCGCACGCTGCCAGGAATCGATCGACCGGGTATCGCGGCCGTGCTTCCGACCGAAACGAATGTCTTCGTTTTGATCGATGCCGGCGCAAATATCGATGCGCGCCCGGAACATCTTCTTCAATACGCGTTCATGGGCTCGGTCTATTCACGTCATGTTCTCCATTACAAGAATCCGACCGTTGGTTTGGTCTCGCTCGGCGACGAGGACGTTAAGGGCACGGAGTTAACCAAGGAAGTGTTCAAGATGCTGAGACCAAGTTCGCTTAACTTTGTCGGTAACATAGAAGGCCGACATCTCTTTGAAGATCCGGTTGAAGTTGTTGTGTGCGACGGATTCGTTGGCAACGTGATCTTGAAAACGTGCGAATCGATCGCGGTGGCGATGTTTCAATGGCTCAAGCACGAGCTCATGCGCACAAGGATGCGAAAAGTCGGCGCATTCCTCGCGAGGAATGCCATTGGAACAATCAAAGCCAAGACAAACTATGAAGAGTACGGCGGCAGTCCGCTTCTCGGCGTGAACGGCATCTGCATCATCGCCCATGGCGCGAGCACGCCACTGGCAGTCAAGAACGCGCTGCGAGTGGCGGCGGAGTCGATTGAACAGCAGGTAAACCCGCATATCGTCGAGGAGATTCGCCGTTACTATGAAACGACAGCCTCGCTCGAACCCGCGCTCCAATAAAGCGCTGCGGACGGTCTCGATCATCGGCACAGGCAGTTATGTGCCTGAAAAGATCCTGACCAACGCGGACCTCTCGCGGATGGTCGACACCAGCGACGATTGGATCATCACTCGCACCGGCATTAAGGAACGCCGTATTGCCGCAAAAGATGAAAATACCAGCGATATGGCGACCAAGGCGGCCCTTAAGGCGATCGAACAGGCGAAGATTTCGCCAAAAGAAATCGACCTCATTGTCGTGGCGACGGCCACTCCCGACATGCTTTTCCCAGCCACGGCCTGCTTCGTTCAGAAGAAGATCGGGGCAACGAATGCCGCTTGTCTCGATATTTCCGCAGCCTGCGCAGGCTTTCTCTTTGGCCTGGAGATCGCACAGCAGTTTATTACGTCACATACGCACGACACTGTCCTTGTGATTGGAGCCGACAAATTGACATCAATCACTAACTGGACCGATCGCAATACTTGCGTGCTTTTCGGAGACGGCGCTGGCGCCGCTATTTTGCGCCACCGCGGCAGCGCGCACGGTGTCATCAGCACACACATCGGCAGCGACGGTCAGTACACTGATATTTTGTTCATGCCGGGTGGCGGTTCGCGCTGCCCGATTACGCGAGAAAATGTCGATATGCATTTGGCAACAATCCATATGACGGGGAAGGAAGTTTACAAACAGGCCGTCATCGCGATGCTGAACGCGGCCAAAAAAGTCCTCGATCAGGCTGGACTCTCCATTGAGGACATTGCCTGCGTTATTCCACATCAGGCGAATCTCCGCATCATTGAAGCAATCGCGGATCGGCTGGGTATTTCGCGCGACAAGATGTTTGTGAATCTGGACCGCTACGGAAATACTTCCGCCGCCGCCGTGGCCATTGCGTTGGATGAAGCCAATCGCAGCGGCCGGATCAAACCCGGCGATTACGTCTTGTTGATCGTGTTTGGCGGAGGTCTAACCTGGGCGAGCACGATCATAGAATGGTGAGGCGGGAGTTGATAGTCCTTAGTTGAGAGTTGATGGAAGTGAAGCTTTTTGGGTAATGAACTTTCAACATTCAACTCTAAACTGGTTGAAACGCATGCTGATCTCGTCTCCTGTCATGTCGAGCGAAGTCGAGACATCTCTGGATGATTG
>QHPC01000063.1 GCA_003218915.1 Verrucomicrobiota bacterium | reverse complement strand
TAGGCCTCGGGTTCGTGGCAAACCACTTCGATGTTGTGCCCGTCCGGACCAATGACGAAAGCTGCATAGTAGTTCGCGTGGTAGTGCGGGCACAGACCAGGCGCACCATTGTCTTTGCCACCCGCCTCCAGAGCCGCGCGATAGAAAGCTTCGACTTGCTGGCGATTCTCGGCCGTGAACGCCAAGTGAAGATGCGCCGGCTTCTCCTCGGTTTGGTACAGGCACAATGAAGCCTGACCTTTTGGGCTAAGCTCGACACCGTACGTCGGCGGCCCCTCCGAGACAACAGCTACGCCGAGCGGTTCGAGTGCCTTGAGGAAGAACGCTTTGCTCGCTGCATAGTCGCTGACTCCGAATTTGACGTGGTCAAACATGAGTTCTCCTGAATGTGTGTGCCTGCGCGAGGCCTAACGAGAATTATGTGAACGTTCGTATTTAAAGGCGAACTCTTTTTCGCCTAATCACATCAGCTGGACGATCTCCGCAAAATGGACTTATCGACTTTTATGGGTGGTAGTTTTCGATTTGTGCGGCGAACCATTAATTTTAATCCGGACCAGATTTCATCGATCGCGCATACTTTTACATCGACGAATCCGAGAGGCAGCGCGACATCGCGAACCACGTCTTCCGTCACGTCAGTATGCACGCCGGACGATCTTTTTGGCCAGGAGACCCAAACTGTTCCAGTGTCCGCGATTTTCTCGCGCAAGACCGACAATCTCTTGGCCAATTCGCTGCGCTTCTTGATGAAAACGTGAACAAAACTCGAATCGGACTTCAAGCAATCCGAGAAAGTTGCGCCTTCGGGAATTGTACCGAGCAATCGACGATAGTTTCTCGGAGCGTTGATTGTGACCACGTTGAGGCCCGGTTTGATTCCGAGCTTTTGTGGTAGCGGTGTTCCTGAGTAACCGGTCATCGTTAGTGCGTTACCGATTTAGCATGGCTTGGATCTTGGCCCTGTTGACAACGTCTGTCATTCCGAGCGGAGTCGAGGAATCTCTGATCCTCTCTAGCCAAAGGGGCATAAGAAGTAAGAGATGTCTCGACTCCGCTCGACATGACATGAAGGGTAGCCTTTCAACGGAGCCAAAGATTTCCAGTTTACACCGGACTGGGCAAAGAGTGATACATCAAAATACCGGCGATCGATTGCGGAAACTAAATATACTGGATTAGTTTCCGTATTGTGATAAGACTTTAGTGGACATTGAAACCGGCACACAAACCTCGGTCTCGGAGCCGAAAGCGCGATCCGAACCGGCAGCGAATCGTTGATGCTGCGCGGGTCCACTTTTTCAGTCACGGGTTTCGCAGTGTGACCATGGACGATCTGGCGGAGGAGCTGGGCATTAGCAAGAAAACGCTCTACGCGCATTTTCCGGGCAAGTTCGATCTGCTGGAGGCTGTGCTGGCGGATAAACTCGCAGGCGTCGAAGCGAAGTTGAAGGAAGTTACGCGCGCGCACCCGCACGATTTCTCAGTGACTTTGCAAGAGTTGTTAGCCGGTACGCAACGCGAACTGGATGAGATTAAGCCGCCGTTCGTGCGCGATATGCGCCAGAAAGCGCCGGACGTCTTCAAACTTGTCGAACGCCGTCGGGCCGCGGTAATTCAGCGCTACTTCGGAAAATTTTTCGTCGACGGGCAACGGGCAGGAATGGTGCGCAAGGATGTTCCGGCCAAACTGATCATCGAAATTTTGCTGGCGATGGTTCAATCGATCATGAATCCGCCGAAGATGGAGGAGCTTGGAATGATGCCAAAAGAAGGCTTCTCCGGGATTCTTAAGATTGTTCTTGAAGGCGCGCTCACATCAAAGGGACGGAAAGCGTGAATGCGTCATTCGGTGACGAAGATCGATTCCACCGCCGTACGGCGGGACGGATTGGTCGTGGCGAACAACCCCGAAAGAATCGGGGCTCGCGAAGACTTTCGGAATTGATAGGCGCGGCGGGAGCTTTGACGTTGCTTTTCTTGCTCGCCGGGTGCGGGAAACGTGAAAAGGCGGTTTCGGGAACCATCGAAGTGGACGAAGCGCACGTGGGTCCCCGCGCCGGCGGACGCGTAGAGAAAATTCTCCAGTGGGAAGGCGATCATTTGCACGAGGGACAACTGATCCTCCAGCTGGACGCTTCAGAACTGCGAGCGCGTCGCGATCTTGCCAACGCGCAAATCAACACAGCACTCCACGATGCGGACGCGCAACAGGCGCAATTGGTGTTCCTGAATGATGAAGCGCGCCGCCAGAAGGATTTACTTACGCGAAAAGTCGTTTCTTCCAGTGACGCTGAGCGGGCCGATAGCTCCGCGAAAACGCAGGAGAAAAATCTGGCGGCGGCCCAAATGCGTGTCGCGCAGGCACGCGCGCAACTCGCCGATATCGACGCGCAGTTGGCGGAAATGCAGGTCGTTGCGCCGGCCGAATCCATCCTTGAAGTGCTTAGTGTGAAGGTGGGCGATGTGCTGCCGGCGAATCGCGAGGCCGCCACGTTGATATTGACCGGACATCTTTGGGTGCGCGTTTACGTTCCGGAATCTTGGCTGGGTTTGATCAAACTCGGCGAGCACGTTCGAGTCCGTGTCGATTCGTTTCCCGGAAAAGATTTCGATGGCGTCGTGGAGCAGATAAATCGACAGGCCGAGTTTACCCCACGAAACGTGCAAACCGTCGCCGACCGGATCAAACAAGTGTTCGGGGTGAAGATTCGTTTACCCAGCGACGACGATCACTTGCGCGCCGGAATGGCCGCGGATGTTTACTTTCCGAACCTGAAATAAACAACCTGAACAACCACGAATGAGCACGGAGGACACAAAGAGCACGTCAGAGGAGAAGGTGGCCGAGCCGATGATTGAAGTTAAAGGCCTGACGAAGCGCTTTGGCACATTCACGGCCGTTGATCATGTTTCATTCTCCGTCGGGAAAGGATCGATCTTCGGGTTTTTGGGCCCCAACGGCTCCGGGAAGACAACTATGATCCGGATGTTGTGCGGAATTCTGGAACCGACCGAGGGCACGGCCCGCATTGGCGGACACGATGTTGTGCGGGATATCGAACCAATCAAAGAGATGATCGGCTACATGTCGCAGAAATTTTCGCTCTACGACGAGCTAACCGTAAACGAGAACCTCATCTTTGCAGGAAAACTTTATGGCCTGAGCGGTCACGAATTGGATCAGCGGCGCGATGAGATGATCGCCACGACGCACCTCGAGCCCTACATCAACAGGCGGGCCGCACAGCTTTCCGGCGGCTGGCGACAACGACTCGCCATGGCTTGCTCGCTCATGCACAGGCCGACTGTGCTCTTTCTCGATGAGCCGACGGCTGGCATCGATCCGGTCGCGCGACGCGAGCTGTGGGATTTACTTTTCGAGTTCGCCGGGAAAGGCATGACGCTTTTTGTGACGACGCACTACTTGGACGAAGCGGAGCGGTGCGATCATGTGGGCTACATTTACATGTCGAAGTTGATCGTGTGCGGTGAGCCGGACGACCTAAAAAAACTGCCTGACGTAAATCCGCCTGGAACGCGCCGGCTCGACGTGACTTGCGATCACGTCACCACAGCCCTGCGTGCAATGCACGAGATGCAAGGAGTGCGCAGTGCAACTGTCTTCGGTCAATCCATGCATTTGCTGGTCGATGAGAGCGTCAAGCGCGCTCAGATTGATGAGCAATTGCGCAAAGTTGGCGTCAGTCACTCCGAGATTCACGAAATGGGTCCTTCGCTCGAAGACGTGTTTGTCGAGCTTTCGGCCAAGCACGCTGCTGAACGACAAAAGGCCGCGTAATGAAACACAAACTTTTTCGCGGGCTTGGCGCAATCCTCTTTAAAGAGTTCATCGTCGTGGCGCGCGATCCGCTGACGCTCTTTTTCTTTTTCTTTCCGCCATTGATCGAGATGGTCGCGTTCGGCTACGCGCTGGATAACGACATCAAACACATGGCGATGCTTGTTCTGAACGAGGATCGCAGCGTCGAGAGCCGGCTGTTGATCGATCGTTTCGTGAACACGGAGACATTTCGCGTGGTAGGCGAAGTGCACAGCCTGGATGAGCTTAAGAGCGAAATGCGGAGAGGCCGCGCCTACGCCGCTTTGGATATTCCGCCGAACTTTACTCGAGACCTTAATGCAGGCCACTCTGCGCAGGTGCAATTGCTTGTCGATGGATCTAATTCCACGACGGCGCTGCAAGCTCTTAACACCGGGCTCGGCGTGGCCTTGACGCAATCAGTGGAGTCGCTTCTGCGCGAAACCGGCAGGCAAGGAGTGCCGATCGACGTTCGACCACAGATGCTTTACAACCCGGCGATGCGCGCACCGAACTTTTATGTGCCGGGCGTGATCGGGGTTGTGTTGCAGATCGGCACGACAGTCGCCGCGGCGATGGCGCTCGTGCGCGAGCGGGAACGCGGCACACTCGAGCAACTACTCGTTAGTCCATTGAGCCGCAGTGGTCTCATGCTTGGCAAACTCGTGCCGTACTTATGCATCGGAATGGCCATGGCGGTGATTTTGTTCCTGATTATGCGGTTTGTGTTTTTCGTCCCCATTGAGGGCAGCGTAGTGGCGATGATGTTTTCCACTTTAGTTTACGTCTTCGCCTTGCTCAGCCTTGGCCTGGTGGTCGGGACCAAGGCCGAAAACCAAATGCAAGCGCTGCAGATGTCGATGGTGTTTTTGTTGCCGAGCGTTTTCTTTTCCGGTTTCATTTTTCCACGTGAAACCATGCCGTGGATTTTTTATGCTTTCGGCGCACTGTTTCCCACGACCTATTTCATCGCGCTCATGCGCGCCATCATTCTGCGCGGAGCAAATTTCTTCGAATACTGGCCGCAGCTTGCCATTCTCCTTGTGATGTCGGCTTTGCTCTTCGCTTTCTGCGCATCGCGGTTTCGAACCAAGATCGCGTAGCTTGAGACAATTAGGCGCCGATATTAGACGGACGGCTCGGCGAACCGTCCCTTGTAACATACGTTCCAGAAGTATCTCATAATGTTGTAGCCGTCTCGCTGTGTCGAGGCGCTCCGGTGCGATCGTCCCTGTAAGCACGGCGACACAGCGCCGTGGCTGCAGCGCTGCAGATTTATGAGACGGGTTGTAGTATTTTCCGGTGTTAAAACGCATTTTCTTCGGCACCCTGCGCATTACCATCGCTGTCGCTGCGATTCTTGCGTTACTCTGGTGGTTCGGAATGAGGATGCCGGGCAAAAATATTTCGAAGGCGGAGGCGCTGTCGTCCAATGAAATTGCGCTCCGCGAAGAGCTTCATGCCGATGTGCAAAAGCTCGCCGGAGAAATCGACGAGCGAAACATGTGGTATTATCCACAGCTGAATGCGGCCGCCGATTTCATCGAGGACTCTTTTGCGCGCGCCGGACTTCATCCGCGACGAGACAGCTATGAGCTGCGCGGCCAAACCTGCCACAATATCGAGGCGGAAATTCCCGGTGCGCGTCCGGAGATTCTTCTAGTCGGCGCGCATTACGATTCAGTGTTTGGCTCTCCGGGCGCCAATGATAATGGGAGCGGAGTCGCTGCGCTTCTGGCGTTGGCACGGCGTTTTGCTGGGAAAACCAGTCAACACACGTTGCGATTCGTCGCGTTCGTAAACGAGGAGCCTCCTTATTTTTTATCGGGCGAAATGGGAAGCCTCGTTTACGCCGGCAGATGCAAGGCTCGCGGCGACAAGATCTCTGCCATGATCAGTCTCGAAACGATCGGCTATTTTTCGGACGCGCCGAATTCGCAAGTCTATCCGTCGCGGGCACTGGGTGCTTTCTATCCCAAGGTCGGCAACTTTATCGGATTCGTCAGCAACGTTCATTCACGGACGCTGCTGCGTCGAGCTATCGCCGTTTTTCGCAAACACGCAAAGATTCCATCCGAAGGCGCAGCGCTGCCGTGGTTTATTCCTGGCGTGAGTTGGTCGGATCAATGGTCATTCTGGAAGCGCGGCTATCCCGGCATCATGATCACCGACACTGCGCCCTTCCGTTATCCGTATTATCACTCAGCCAACGACACACCCGATAAACTCGATTACGATCGGTTCGCGCTTGTTGTTAGCGGCATGGAGAAGGTGATCGAAGGCCTGGACAAACTGTAGCCGGGGTCGGGGACCGCGGCCGTCAGTGCGCCGCTGCCAGGCGTTCGAGCGCATAACCGGTCAGCCCGCTTGCCGGCAGAGTGAAAACCCATGCCCAGATGATTCGCTCGACAACAGTCCATCGCACGCCGCTGAAACGTTTCACCGCGCCTACACCCATGATTGACGTTGTGATCACGTGTGTTGTTGAAAGCGGAATGCCATAGTAGCTAGCGGCTTGAATAATCACTGCAGCGGTTGTTTCGGCGGCAAAGCCGTTTACCGGTTGCAGTTTCACCATGCGATGGCCGAGCGTCCGAATGATGCGCCAGCCGCCCGCCGCAGTACCCACCGCCATTGTTAGAGCGCAGAGAGCAATGACCCATGTGGGCAGGATGAAGGTCGGAGTTTTTAGAAAAGCCAGAGCGCTGGGCAAATGATCGAAACTGCCGGCTTTAGTGCCGGTGAAGAGCGCAAGGGCAATAATACCCATCGTCTTTTGCGCGTCATTTGAACCGTGGCTGTGCGCCATCCATGCTGCGCTGAAGATTTGCAGCTTGCCAAACAGGGTGTTCACGAAGTGTGGCGTGAAGCGATGAAGCGCTGCGAAAAGCAAAAACATCAGTAGCCCGCCAAAAATAAATCCGGCGAGCGGTGACGTGATCATGGGCACAACGACTTTCGGCCATATGCCAGCGTTCCACTTTATGACCGACCAATCGCCGCGCGCCGTAGCAAGCGCTGCTCCGCACAGTCCGCCGATGAGCGAATGGCTCGAGCTTGAAGGTAATCCGGCCCACCAGGTTGCGATGTTCCAGGCGAAAGCGGCGATTAGCGCGCAAAGCACCGTAGACATTGTGACCACGTCTGTATCCACAAGACCTTTGCCGATTGTCGATGCCACTGCGCCTCCGAGGAGCGCGCCTGTGAGATTAAAAAAAGCCGCCATCGCGATGGCCTGGCGTGGCGTGAGAACTTTGGTGGAGACAACAGTCGCGATCGCGTTGGCGGCGTCGTGAAAGCCGTTGCTGTATTCGAAAACGATCGCTGCGACTACGACGGTGAGAAACGTAAACATAGCCGCAGTGGGCAGCGGGCTACGAATACTTCAGCGCCACTTCAAGGACGATGTTTCCGGCATCCCGGCAACGATCGATTACCTTTTCAATCAATGCGAACAGGTCGCGCAGAAAAATCACCTGCTTCGCTTTGTAATCGCCCTGGTAAAGGTCGCGCAACAGGTCGAGCTCGAGTTTGTCGGCCTCGCCCTCGATCGACTGGAGTTTTGCATTCATCTCGCGCGCGGTCGCCGCGTCCGTGCCCTTGCGTAATTGTTTCACCATAGCCACCACTGTTTCCGCCGCTTGATCCAGGAGCTCGACCTGTTTGCGGAAATCGCGGCCGTGCAAATCTTCCGGACAGATCAAAACGCGCTCGCCGATTTTCTCCACTGTCTTCGGTATTTTATACAATGCGCCGGTCAGCGCCTGAATGTCTTCGCGCTCGAAAGGTGTGATGAAGACTTTGCAAAGCTGTTCGGTAAGTTCTTGCGTGATTTCCTTGTCCTTGCGCCGGCTCAGGACGAATTGTTCCAGACTCTGTGGCGACTCGTGTTGCTCGAGCCGTTCCAGCAACGCGATCAGATGATGCACGCTTGCATCGGCTTCTTCCGCGCTCTTCTCCAGCAGATCGTAAAACTTTTCGTCCTGCCCAAAGATTTTTTGGATCGACAACATAGGTTTACTCTTTGTAGCCGAGGGCGTTGACCTCGGCAATCCTGAAGCTTGCGACGCGCTGACTCCGAAAGCTTTTGCGACTACAGCAGCGTGCCGCGAAGAATAAACAGCGCCACGTTGAAATAAATTACCAATCCCGTCACATCGACCAGTGTCGCGACGAATGGCGCGGACGACGCCGCTGGATCGAGGCCGCATCGGCGCAGCAAGAATGGAAGCATCGCACCGCTGATAGTTCCCCACAGCACCACTCCCACCAACGCGGCACCAACCGTAAGGGCGACCAGCCAATGATACTGCCCGTAGTCGAATATATGTAAATACTGCCACAGGCTGATGCGGAAGAAACCGATGGTTCCCAGAATCAAGCCCAGAGAAAGTCCCGAGAGTAATTCCTTTCGGACAACGCGGAACCAGTCCCGCAGACGCAATTCGCCGAGAGCCATCGCGCGGATCACGAGCGTGGTGGCCTGCGACCCGGAGTTGCCGCCACTGGAAATGATCAACGGCAAAAACATTGCAAGAATCGCAGCCCTTTCGATCTCGCTATTGTATCCCTGCATCGCGGTGGCGGTCAGCATTTCGCCGAGAAACAGGATGATCAGCCAGGTGGCACGTTTTTTTACCATCCGCAGCAACGGAATGGTCGTGTATGGCTCATCGAGTGCCTCCATACCGCCGAGTTTTTGGATGTCCTCGGTCGCTACCTCTTCGGCCACGTCGAGCATGTCGTCGCCAGTCACGATTCCGACCAACACGCCGCTTGAATCGACTACCGGCAGCGCGGCGCGGTCGTACCTGCGGAAAACATTCAGCGCTTCTTCCCTTGAATCGTTCACTTTGAGCGCCACGAAACTTTCATCGCGAATCGCGCTTACTTTTGCCGTAAGCGGCCGGAGCAGAAACTCGCGCATACGGACGTCATCGATCAATTTGCCGCGCTCATCGACGACGTAGACGAAGTTTAGCGTCTCGCTGTCGCGGCCGAACTCGCGCACGTAATCGAGCACATGTTGCACCGTCCAATCCTCCTTCACTGCGATAAAATCCGGCGTCATCAAACGGCCCACGCTGTCTTCTGGATAACCGAGCAGGTTCGTGGCTACGCGGCGTTCTTCCGGCGTGAGCAAACGGATCAGCTGACGCGCCGCGACGCTCGGCAATTCCTCCAAGAGCGCCGTGCGATCGTCCGGCGACATCTCGTTCAGAATCGCTACAACCTGCTCGTGTGCCATCGCGCGTAACAATTTCTGTTGTTCCTCGATCCCGATGTACTCGAAGACGTCTGCGGCGAGCGCCGCCGGAAGGACGCGAAAGATGATCACCTGCTCGTCATCGGGAAGATCGAGAATCACGTCTGCGACGTCCGCTGGCGGCCACTCACGAAACAATTCGCGCAGCCCGCCGAAATTACGGGCGTCGATCATGCTCTTGATTTCTGGTGCCAGAATGTTACCGACCACGTCGCGTTTCTAACATTCGCGCTCGCCTAAAGCAACGGCGGACGATGGTTAAAAGGTTGAAAAAGTTAACAGTGAAAAAAGGCGCAGGCTAAACGTTGTAACCTTGTTACTTTGTAACTCTTTTAACTCTTCTTCTCCGCTTGGCATTTGTCGGAAACGTTCCAAAATGAAGGTGATGCCTGCCGTTGCTACAGGTCCAATGATCCGGCGCGAAATCGGCGACGATTACGTTTGCTTGCTTGTCTTCGATCGCCCTGAATCCGGCGCGAACATCTTCGACGCAGCTACGCTCGACGAGTTGAATGAACATCTCGATTTTGTTGAGAATGATGCCTCGTTGCGTGGCCTGATCATCGCGTCGGCGAAGAAATCCATTTTCGTGGCAGGGGCCGATTTAAAGACCCTGCTACAACAAGCCCGAAGCGGCGACATGCGCGCATTCATTGCCCACGGGCAACGGGTTTTGAATCGGCTGGCAGGATTGAAAATTCCGACTGTCGCCGCAATTCACGGCGCATCCGCTGGTGGCGGCTACGAAGTGACACTGGCGTGCGACTATCGGATGGCCTCGGATGATCCGGCGACCCGGATCGGACTTCCCGAGGCGACGCTGGGCCTTATTCCCGCCTGGGGCGGTTGTACCCGTCTGCCGCGGTTGATTGGGGTCGAGAAAGCCGCTGAAGTGATTGCGAAAGGGAAACTTTACTCAGCGCAGGAAGCCAAGGAGCTGGGCTTGGTCGATGGGGTCGCTCCAAGCGATAAACTTCTCGAACTGGCGCGGAAAAAGTTGAGCGACGGAAAACGCAAATTGGAGGGGCGATCCCCCGCGAGCCCGGCATCGCAGGAACTCCGCCCTCCAAAACAACGCGGAAACGCCGCACCGGAACGCGCTTGGGAAATCATCAACACGACTCTGTCAATTTCGCCAGACCAATCGCTGCGGATGGAGCTGGATGCGATTGTCGATCTTGGCAAATCGGAGTCGAGCCAAAACTTGATTCGCAATTTCTTCCTGGCCGAAAAGTACAAGAAAGGAACTTCCAAAGTGGCGCCAGGAAAGGTGGCGCACGCCGCGGTGATCGGCGCAGGCGTAATGGGCTCAGGAATCGCGCAATGGCTTAGCTCGCGCGGCGTGACGGTTATTCTGCGTGATATCGCGCGCGAGCAGGTCAATCGCGGCCTCGCGAACATTGAGAAAACCTACGCAGACGCCGTAAAGCGCGGTTTGATGACTGAGGAGAAAGCACAAGCAGGCCGCGCGCGGATCGTCGCCTCCACTGCGCCGATGGAATTACGGGACGTGCAATTCATCATCGAGGCTGCGTCCGAAAAGTTTGAGGTAAAGAAAGAAATCTTTCGTGAGCTGGGAATGCAGGCCGGTCCGAAAACGATCATTGCTACAAATACATCGGCCCTTCCGGTCGGCAGGCTCGCCGATACGACCGTTTCACCCGAGCACGTGATTGGGCTTCATTTTTTCAATCCGGTTAGCCGAATGAAACTGGTGGAAGTCGTGATTGCGAAACAGACGTCAGACGAGACGCGCGAGCGAAGCCTGGCCTTTGTGCGACAAGTTGGAAAACTGCCGGTGATTGTGCACGACAGCCCGGGTTTTCTGGTCAACCGCGTTTTGTTCCCATATTTGCTCGATGCCGCGGAGTTGTTCGAAGGCGGCCTGGATGCGGCCAGGATAGACGATGCGCTTGTACAATGGGGTATGCCCATGGGGCCACTGCGATTGATCGATGAAATCGGCGTCGATATTACCATTGATATTGGCAACACATTGGAAAAGGCGTACGGCCGGCGCGATCACGTATCTTCGGTTTTGCTTTGGCTGCGCGACGGCAAGATGCTCGGCCGCAAGACAGGCGCTGGTTTTTACAAATATGAAGGTAAATCGCAGACGCCTAACGAATCGCTCGCCCAGTGGCGTACAAGCCGTCATTCCGAGCGAAGCGAAGCGGAGTCGAGGAACCCCGTGGCAAACCCTAAAGGTGATTCTGCGGGATCCCTCGACTCCGCTCGGGATGACTTGGCACACCGTCTTGTCCTCCTGATGGTCAACGAAGCCGCGCGCTGTGTGGAGGAGAATGTGGTCGATTCACCGGAGGACGCGGACTACGGAATGATTTTGGGGACTGGTTTCGCGCCGTTCAGGGGAGGTCCGTTGCGGTTCGCGGAACATTTGGGACTCAAGAAAGTCGTCGATGAACTAGAACGGCTGGCGCAAACTGAGGAGAAATTTTTGCCCTGCGAGATATTGAAGAAGCACGCCCGTGATGGAACCAAATTTTATCAAGATTGAAATCGCGATTGAACTCCCATTCTTGTCATTCCGAGCGGAGTCGAGGAATCTCTGGACATTGAGATACAACGATAAGAGAAGTCTCGACTTCGCTCGACATGACAGATTGATATGAAATCCCCTCTCGAAGCCCCGGACAAACAAATCGTTGAAGAAACCAGCGCGAAAATAGAAAAGCCCGCAGCCGCCGTTATCGACACGTCGAAGATGGCGAAAGGCCAGCGAGAAGCGCTCGAACTGGCGGAAGCGGCACGCGATCCGCTCGAGGACCGTGGCAGTTTCGCCAGCAACCTTTTTGTCGGCCGTTACGATTTCGATCGGATTTACCCGTATCCGGCGCAGAGCGCTGAAGATCGAGCAGCAGGCGAAGAATTTTTGCAGAAGCTGGAAAGTTATCTGCGCGAGCATGTCGATCCGGATGAGATCGATCGCACCGGCGAAATTCCACCGGAAAATTTCAAAGGACTAGCGGAAATCGGTGCGTTTGGAATCAAGGTGCCGAAGAAATATGGCGGACTCGGTCTATCGCAATGCAATTACGGACGCGCTGCAGTTTTACTTGGGAGTTGGGATGAAAACGTGGCAGCGCTTGTTTCTGCGCACCAATCCATCGGAGTCGCGCAACCGCTGCTATTATTCGGCACGGAAGAGCAGAAACAAAAATATCTGCCACGCGTTGCGGGCGGAGAAATCTCTGCGTTCGCATTGACGGAAACACACGCTGGCTCAGACCCCGCGACGATGAGCCTGCGCGCCGAGCCCAGTCCTGATGGCAGTGAATTCGTACTAAATGGCGAAAAGCTTTGGTGCACCAACGGTGTGAAAGCGGGCGTTCTCGTAGTCATGGCACGC
>QHPC01000062.1 GCA_003218915.1 Verrucomicrobiota bacterium | reverse complement strand
ATGCGTGACTGCGCCGCCGGTCGTTTCGTCGATCACAATCGCGCCTGTCCCGGCGAAAACGAGCGCGAATGTCCCGATGAATTCCGCCGCGAGCTTCTTCACGCTTTGCTCGCGACGCAGTGTTCTTCGCAGAACGAATCGATCCTGGCGCGAATCTGATCGCGGACTCGACGTGTTCCCGCCAGGCGTTCCTCGTGTGTGCCCGTGAATTTGGAGGGATCGTCGAACGGCCAGTGCAACCGGGTAGTGACGCCGGCAAAAATTGGACAACCTTCAGCCTCAACGTCACTACACACCGTCACCACAAATTGGAATATCTGTCCTGATGTCCAAACGTCGAAAACGCGCTGCGTTGTGTTCTTCGAGATGTCGATACCGAGTTCCTGAAGCGCTTCCACGACCAGCGGATTGATTGTGCCTGGTTCTAATCCCGCGCTTTGCGCGTCAAAGAATTCACCGCACGTCTCATTCAATAATGCTGCCGCCATCTGGCTACGGGCACTGTTATGAGCGCAAATAAACAGAACCTTTTGTTTTCGCATTTGTTTTCCTTCCACTGACACCGCGCCTGAATACGCTGCGCGGCTTACAACAGCTCTTTGCAAGTCTGGAAAGCTTCGCCGTATCGCGTTTGAACACTGGATCCGTTTGAACGCAGTCCTGCAAACATTTTAGATTCCGTTCCAATTCGTCCGCCCTTCGTTCGGGCAGGGAATAGATGATCCAGTTCTGTTCCCTTTTGGTGGTTACCATTCCTCGATCGCGCAAGTAGGCGAGGTGTTTGGAAATCTTAACCTGCGGTTCACCGAGAATGTCCTGAAAATGACAGACGCAGAGCGACGATTTTGTAAGAAGATGGAGAATCCGCAATCGCGTGCGGTCGCAAAAGCACTGATATATCTGGGTCAGATCCATGCCGCTCAACAACAAGACGCGGACGCGGCGCAACAACCGGCCGCTGTTTCAGCCTGGCGGCGCTCACGAGCACGACACTGCGTTCGACCGCGCTTCAAGATCAAGTCGAGATATTGGCCCCTCAGTTGCGTCTCCGCGATCGGATATTGCGCCACGACGCAGCAGTCGTATTCGACATCTACGTCAAGGTCTGCATTCGGAATCACGCGATTTCCGAGCTGGAGGATTTTCGCGAACCGGTCAGACTGAAGCCGATGCTCGGTATCATCGCCGACGTGCGTTTGCAGCACGACCTTTTCTTCCTTTCCGGTCAGGCCGCCGCAATCGATGAAGTTCCTGACCAGATGTCCAACTTCAGTGACATGTGCGTGTGCAGGGATGTAATCACCATTCGGCAATACAAATCGCGGAAACCGCTTGGGATTGGCCTCGAGCGCATTCTGTAAATCATGGAGCGTCATGCGAATCTATATACCTATTTAGGCATATAGGCAACTCCTCAAGATGATCAGGCGCAGCACTGGCCACGGACGGCTGCCCGCGCTTCCTTGATTAAGAACGGAATCAACGCGAGTGCAGCGACACTGTCGAGCCACCACCAGCCGAGGATACGCGTAGCCGCTAACCCAACCATCAACACGATCGAAAGATAGCCACACGTAATTGATTCGATTGCGTCAGCTCTTAACGCGCGGGAATTCAGACGAGCTGCGACTTTCAGTTTATAACCGGCCAGAATCGGCATTCCAACCTTTGCTACTGCGCCGATGAGAATGCCCCAAATGCTTTCGTGAGTATCGGTAATCCGCTTGGCAATAAACAATCCGTAACCGGAATTAAGAAGAACGTAAGCAATCAAGGCATAGAGTGAGTAGCCAACCAAACGCGCCGCGCGATCCTCAACAAGGTTGACGCGTTCAGATGCCGCGGTGCCGCTCGCTTCAACTCTCAGACGCCACAGCAACACTGCTGCGCTGAAAAGTTCGATGACACTATCGATCCCGAATGCTTCGAGAAGAAGGCTTTTCGACGCCCACCCCAGCAGGAGCGATGCCGCCCCTTCGATCGTCATCCAGCCAATTGTGATGTACGTGAGCACCAGCGCGAATCGCAAATCCTCGGAACGCCGCCCAATGTGCGATGCATCTGTTATATCTAGATCTTCTGTTCTTGCTGGCATGGTCGATTGGCGAGTATCGGCGCGATCATTTTGGATCAACGTTGTCGCACCCATCCTGATGGAATGAGTGCTGGCGGAATCAAAGGCGCTTCTTCTTCATTCTGATCGGGCAGTTCGCGTTTGCGCCAGATGACGTAGATCACCGGATAAATGAGCAACTCCAGCATTGCCGAGGTGACCACGCCGCCGATCATGGGCGTGGCGATGCGCTTCATCACATCGGCGCCGGCCTGCATCGCAGGTGACCACATGATCGGCAGCAACCCGAAGAGAATTGCGCAGACAGTCATGATTTTCGGCCGAACGCGGCCGATAGCGCCTTCGAGTACAGCGTCATACAAATCACGCATCGAATTCATTCGTCCAGCGGCTTTGAACTTTTCCCAGGCGTGATCGAGATAGAGGAGCATGACCACGCCGGTTTCGGCATCGAGGCCGCCGAGCGCGATTAAGCCGACCCAGACAGCGACGCTCATGTTATAGCCAAGCACGTAAAGCAACCAGAACGCGCCGACTAATGAGAATGGCACGGCAAGTAAGACAATCGCAGTTTTCACAACCGAGCGCGTACTGATGTAGATGAGCATGAAGATGATCAAGAGCGTGAAGGGGATGACAATTTTCAGTCGTTCCTTCGCCGCCTGGAGATATTGAAACTGCCCCGTCCACTCGATGTAGTAGCCTGGCGGATACTGAATGGTCTGGCTGAGCTGTTGCGATGCTTTGCGCACGTAGCCGTCGATGTCGCTCGTGGTGATATCGACGAAAACGAAGCCGACCAGCTTGCCGTTTTCGCTGCGCACAGATGGCGGACCGGTTTTGTAACGAATGTCGGCCAGCAGTGAGATGGGGACTTGCGCGCCGGTGGGAGTCGGCACGAGCACGCGTTTGAGCGCGTCGATGTCCTGGCGAAAATCGCGCGCATAGCGCGTGTTGATCGGATAGCGCTCGCGCCCTTCCACGGTGGTTGTGATGTTCTTACCGCCGATGGCTGACTCGATGATGTCGTTTACATCGCCAACTTTCAGGCCGTAGCGCGCTGCCGCTTCTCGATTGACCGTGAAATCGAGAAAATACCCACCCACTGTGCGCTCTGCGAACGCGCTGCGCGTGTTTGGAACCTCAGCCAGTTCTTTTTCGATTTGCACGGCGAGTTTTTGGATTTCGCCAAGATCAGGGCCAAAAACTTTTACGCCGAGGACGCTGCGAAAACCGGTCGTAAGCATTTCGGTGCGCGTTTGGATTGGCATCCAGAAGATGCTCGCCATGCCGGGTGTCTTGATGTTGGCGTTGACTTCCGCCAGCAGCTTGTCCCACGTCATTCCCTTCCGCCATTGGTCCGGCGGTTTGAGCGTGACAACTGTTTCGAACATCGACAACGGGGCTGGATCAGTCGGCGTTTCGGCCTGGCCCGCTTTGCCAAACACAGTCAGGGCCTCGGGAATTTTTTTCAGTTGTCGATCTTGAATCTGGAGAATCTTGGTGGCCTCGGTGATCGACATCCCGGGGACCGCGGTTGGCATGTAAAGCAGCGTACCTTCGTTGAGCGGCGGCATGAATTCGCTGCCGAGCCGGCTGAATGGGAAAATGGTGAGTAGAAGAATAACCAGCGCGGCGACGAGCGTGAACGTGCGATAGCGCAGAACGAAATTGACGAACGGTTGGTAGGCCCGGATCAGAAAACGGTTCACCGGATTTTTCTCTTCCGGTGTGATTTTCCCGCGGATAAGCAGCAGCATCAGGACCGGCACGAGTGTCACACCCAGGAACGAGGCGAAGAACATCGAGAATGTCTTTGTGAATGCGAGCGGCTTGAACAGCCTGCCTTCCTGCGCCGTGAGCGTGAAGACCGGGATGAAGCTCACGGTGATAACGAGCAGCGCGAAAAAGAGCGACCGACCGACGGATTTGGCGGCGGCGATGATCACTCTCGCACGCTCGACGTTGTTCGGCTCGCGCTTGTGTTTTTCTCGGAAATCCTCAAGCGTCTTGTGCGCATTCTCGATCATGATGATCGCCGAATCGACCATCGCGCCGATAGCGATAGCGATGCCGCCAAGCGACATGATGTTTGAGGTCAGATTCATCCACCACATCGGGATGAATGCGAGAATGATTGCAATCGGCAACGTGATAATCGCAACTAGCGATGAGCGGATATGCCAGAGGAAGACGATGCAGACGAGCGCCACAATGATGCTCTCTTCGATCAGTTTCTCCCGCAGCGTGGCGATGGCACGCTTGATCAAATCGCTGCGATCATAAGTCGGCACGATGCGCACGCCGGCTGGCAGGGAGGACTTGATTTCCTCGATTTTCTTTTTGACACCATCGATAACGTTGAGCGCGTTCTCGCCATAGCGCATCACCACGATGCCACCGACGGTCTCGCCTTTGCCGTCCAGCTCCGCGACGCCTCGGCGGATGTCGCCGCCGAGATGCACGTTGGCGATGTTTTTTAAATAGACTGGCGTGCCGTTGTCGACTTTGAGCACAATGTTTTCGATGTCTTCGATTTTTTTGATGTAGCCGCGGCCGCGGATGAAGTACTCGGTTGTTGCCACTTCGAACACGCGTCCGCCGACATCAGCGTTACTCATCTTGATTGCGTTCACGACGTCGCTGAGCGGAATGTTGTAGGCGACGAGCGCGTTTGGATCGAGATCGACCTGATATTGCTTTACGAAGCCGCCGATCGGCGCGACTTCCGACACGCCTTTCACGGACGCGAGCGCGTAGCGGAGATTCCAATCCTGAATCGAGCGCAGTTCCGCCAGATTGTGCTTACCGCTATCATCAACGAGCGCGTATTCGTAAACCCAGCCCACACCAGTCGCGTCTGGTCCAATGACCGGATTCACCCCTTCGGGCAGCGAGCCACGCACCGAGTTTAAATATTCAATGACGCGCGATCGCGCCCAATAAATGTCGGTGCCGTCCTGGAAAATGACGTAAACAAACGATTTGCCGAACATCGATTCGCCGCGAACGAACCTCACTTTTGGCGCGGCAATGAAAACGGTGGAAATGGGATAAGTGATCTGGTCTTCGACCAGGTCGGGCGAGCGGCCTTCCCAATCGGTGTAAACGATGACCTGCACGTCACTCAGGTCGGGAATGGCGTCGAGCGGTGTGTGCATCAATCCATAAATGCCGCCCGCAACTGCGAAAATCGTGAAGATGAAAACGAGAAATTTGTTTCTCGCGCTTGCTTCGATGATGCGCTCGATCAACGGCTCGCGCTTTGGAATGGCGGCGGTTTCTTCCGTCGAAATCTGGTCCCCTACGGTCATGGGTTTGTTCTAGGCGCCGGGGTCTCCTCAAAGTCCTTCAGTGCGCCTTGCACCTTCGATTCGGCGTCGATCAGAAAGTTCGCGCTTGCCACTACGCGTTCGCCCTCCTTTAAACCGCCGTTGACGGCGTAAACGTCGCCATATTTCGCGCCTAACTGAACAATGCGCGGCTCCAATTTTCCCTCGCCTTTATCGATAAAGACGACGTTACGCTCGCCGGTCGGCATGATCGCGCTAACTGGGATCGTGAGCCCTTCGCCCATGTTCATCGCCAGTTCGGCATTCACGTACATACCGGGGCGCAGCTTGAAATCCGCATTCGGAATGTCGATGCGTACTTTGGCGGTGCGCTTTGTTTCGTTAATGAACGGATCGATCAGGGCGATCGTGCCGTCGAAGTTTTGGCCAGGATACGACTTCGCTGTGATGGCGAGCTTTTGCCCGACTTGAAGCATCGACAGTTCGTTTTCGTAAAATTCCGCCCACATCCAGACAAGGCTGAGATTGGCAACTTCCACCAGCATGTCGCCCACTTTGACGCTCTTTCCCTGTTCGACCGGCACGGATTGCACGACACCGCGAAACGGCGAGAGCAAGGTGAGCGTGTCGGAGGCTTTGCGTGTTTTTTCCAGCTCTGCGATTTGTTCTTCCGTTACGTTCCAGAGCTGCAGCCGACGCTTTGCCGATTCGATCAATCGCTGCGGGGTTTCGCGCGCGTCCTTAGTCTTCGCCTCATCGCGCATGCGCAACAATTCGACAAACTCGCGCTCACTGGTGAGCAGATCCGGGCTGTAGATCGACAGGAGCGGCGCGTCTTTTTCGACAACCTGGCCCGGCGACGTGACGTCCAGCTTTTGGACATAACCATCGACACGGGAGACGAACTGCCAGTTGCGGCTTCGATCCGGCGCGATCAAGCCGACGGAACGAATCGTGTGGGCAAGCGGTTTGCGCTCAACTTTCGCGTAGGTCACACCGATTTGTTGCTGACGCTCAACTGGAACGACGAACTCGCTTGCCTGCGGCGCGTTACTCTCCGTTCCTCCTTTCATTCCAGGCATCCCGGGCATGCCTTGCATCTCGCCGCCGCCGGTCGGCTTTCCCGCTAGCATTGCCGCGTGATCGTGGTGAGGCGCATTTTTACTAGAACTTGCCGGGGTCGCACTGCGCTTAATCACCGGCACGAGATTCATCGAACAGATGGGACATTTTCCGGGCCCCTTTGAATGCACCGACGGGTGCATGGTGCAGGTCCAGTAATCGAAGTTGCTGTCCTTCGCCGTCGGTCCTTTCGAGCACGAAGCCATACCGAGCAGACTCAGCGCGACCAGAGGAATGATCTTGTTAAAAAATTTCCGCGCTTTCATTTTCGTTCGGCTTTCGGTTCGAATCGATCGACGGGGAGCGGATAAAGCTGCGCGCCGATGATTGCTTCCAGTTCCGCGACGGCTACCTGGTAATCGGTCAGGTGCATGCGAGCCGTCGCTTCGATGTCGCGCAGAACTCTTTGAGCCGTGATCCAGTCGAGAAACGACGCTTTGCCCGATTCGTAGGCGATGCGGTTCGCCTCAAAGGCCTGTTGCGCCTGCGGCACAAGCTTGTCGCGGAACAATTCGACGTGATGATGAAACGTCTCGATTTTCTGAAGCTGATCGCGCAACAGTCGCAACGCTTCTTTCTGCGACCGATCCAAGCTGTGTTCGGCTGCGCCCAGATTTTCGCCTGCCTCGCGAACCCCAGCTGAGTACTTTCTGAAATTGACCCAAGGCAGTGGAAAGGACACGCCGGCGTCTACTTCGCTCACGGCTTGCCCAGCGTCATTGTAACGCTGCGCTTTCACTATCAATGCCGGGTCGGGAATCCACTCGCGACGCGCGAGCTGAAGTTTCCATTTTTCCACCTCTATCTTTGCCTCCGCCATTTTGATTTCCGGTCTGTGTGTGAGGGCTAATGGTCGAAGCGAAGTTGGCGAGAGTTGCGGGATTTGAATGCTTGCCGTCCTCGGCATACTCAGCGGCGCGAAAGCGTCGCGGTTCATTAACTGATTAAGGCGCGACTCTTCATCCGAAAGCTGGCGCTCGAGATCGCGCTGCGCTTCTTCCAGTTTGCTCTCATCGGTTTCTGCGACGAGTACATCCGCTGCGCTCTGCGTGCCGGCCTCGTATTTCGCGCGACTGATGTCGGCAATCTGCTTCAGTGAGTCGATATTTTTGCGATTGATGTCGAGCTGGTCGTAAGCGTTCGCGAGTCGGAAAAACGATGCGCGCGCAGTAGCGATCGTATCGAGCTGCTGTCGACGAACATCCTCGTACGCGGAGATCGCCTCGGCCATGGCCGCGCGGGCGCGCGTAAGATTCTTTCCAGTAATCGGAACTACTTGCTCGATGCTCACCGATTGGTCCATGAACGCGTTCGGCGGTACATTGACAAAGCGATGCACCAGTGTGTCGCCGCCCAGCCGCGGGTCGTCCCACGCCGCCGCTTGCGGAATGCGCGCTTTCGCCGCATTCCATTTGCGCAGTGCTTCTTTGATCGCCGGGTTATTTGCCAGCACGGCCGCCGTCACCTCGACGAGGGAGAGGCCATTGCTTCGAACAGAACGAGCATCGTTCTCGCCCGCGTCCGCGGTCTGCAGAGATAAAGTTAAAATTAGAGTAAGTAATAAAAGGTAAGTTGTTTTCATTGATCCAAGAGAACGGTTGAAGTTCCAGGCGTGCCAGCGAATGGGCACACCCCGGGCGTCAGCGTCCTTGGATCAGATAAGAAATGTACAGAGCAGCGGAAGTCGCGGCGGCGAAAGTGCCGCGAATGCGAGGTCAGTTCTGAGTACTGAGTGATTTTCCGTTAATTGATTCAGCAGCACTACAAACCCCGTCGGTGCCGGTATCATGTTTGTCGCCGACTCGGAGCCACTCTTGGCGAGCGGCTGGGACGAAGGAGCTGTATTCTTTGGCGACGTGACA
>QHPC01000352.1 GCA_003218915.1 Verrucomicrobiota bacterium | reverse complement strand
AATGGCTCCGCCTACACCGCCGCCGGCGACGTTGCTCAAGATCGTGCTCAGATCGAGCGAGCTACCGCCAGCCGCTGCACCTCCAATCACGCTCTGGAGAAGCGCGCCCCCAAGGCCGCCGCCGACAATTCCTGCGATGGAGTTCCCCGCTGTGCCCAGGCTGTTCTCTTTCATCGCTGCGCCAGCGATGTTGCCGCCCACAGCGCCACTGATCAGTTCAATAATAAGACTAATTATGTTCATAGGTTTGGATTTTCATTTCGTCCGCGCTAGTCGCCTTCGCGTGTCTGCGGACAAGACGCCGCGAAATTTCTCTTACTGCTGCTAAGGCTGTTAAGCGTATCAACTGAGGCCGGCAGCTGGGAATCAGACCTTGGGGCGCTAAGGCCTGCCCTTATGGGCAGACGGGAGGATTGCCCTGGGACTCGCTGACCTCACTGCGCATTAGCGGTAGGCGAAAATAGGCCCGCGCTTCAGCGCGGGTTTTTGATGGAAAAATACCACGTCGCGTAGCGACGGCTGAAGTTAACCCAGGAGATAACGCTCGTCGTATTCAATTCGATGTCGCGTCAGAAATGCTCGGTACTCCTCAACAAATGTTTTCGTTCGGTGATGCTCCGGCTGCGAACGAATGTACGCCCTCACGTCATCAAGTTGCGACTGGCTTACGGTGAAGACCGCATATCCATCCTGCCATGCAAAATCATTCACGTTAGGGAACGTCTCCTTAAGCCAATGCGACGAGCCGCCTTTTAGGAGTTGCACGGCCTTCGATAACGCAAGAGACGCAGGGATTGAAAGGAGTAAGTGAACATGATCTGCCACGCCACCGATCTCTAGAGCGGTCATCTTGTTTTCGCGCGCGATACCGCCGAGATACGCAAAGAGACGGTCACGGATCGCCTCGCCGAGAAATGGCTCACGATTCTTTGTGCTGCAAACGACATGGTAATGCAATGAGGTGTAGGTGTTCGCCATGGCTTCGACCGTCGCTACGCGACGTCCCTCTCTTCTTATCATACCCTGGCGATAAATCGCCGGGCTACATTCATTTGCCGCTAACGCGGCATCCCCGGACGGGACGCCGCCCAACATCGACAGACATCTTCTCCGCAAAGTGCGCCGCGGACTACAAGATGCCGTACTGCATCTTATCGGCGAGATGCACCAGCTCGGCAAGAGATGTTGCCTGCATCTTGGCCATCACTTGCGCACGGTGCGCTTTGACAGTGCGCTCGGCCATGCCAAGCTCAGCCGCGATCTGCTTGTTCAACCTGCCCGCGACGACCAAGTCGAATACGTCCCGCTCACGTGGTGTCAATTTTGTAAATCGCATACGAAGGTCGCGCCGTTGCTCGTGCGACGTGTGCAACCGCAGATCACGCGCGAGCGCTATACGAACGGCGCTTAACAACACATCGCGCTTGATCGGTTTGGTAAGGAAATCGACTGCGCCCGCCTTCATCGCGCGCACACTTGTTGGAACATCCCCATACGCAGTGAGAAAAATTACAGGCAAGGGCTCTTCTTCCCTGGCAAGCGCTTCCTGAAGATCCAATCCGCTTGGACCGGGCATTCGCACATCAAGTAATACACAGCCACGTCTGTTGTTTTCGCGATTTGCCAGCACAAATTCACCAGCCGACGCATAGGCGCGCACATCATAGCCGGCCGCGCGCAGCAATCTTGTTACCGCTTTGCGCAGCGAGTCGTCGTCATCGACAACGTGAACAATTGGTTTTTCCGAAACAGATGAGGCCATCACGAACTCGTAATCTTGTCACAGACTGGAAGGTCAAATCGGAATGTTGCCCCCACATCCGAATTGTTTTCCGCAAAAATTTGTCCCTGATGCGAATCGATAATGGATCGAACAATCGCAAGGCCGAGCCCCATCCCATTCTCCTTTGTCGTAAAGAAGGATTCGAATAACCGGGGCAATTTCTCCGGCGGAATGCCTCGTCCCGAATCAGTCACTGAAATCTCCACCCTCCGCTGTCCATTCGTTGCTGTGCGAACGAGAAGATCCCGCTCCGACTCAGGTGTATCAGCCATTGCTTCCATTCCATTCAAAATCAAATTCATCAGCACTTGCTGGAGATGCACCCGGTCACCAAGAATTGTGCCCGGTGCCGCAGTGAATTCGGTGCGCAGTGACACGTTACGGCGGCGAGCTTCGGGTTCCATCAACCGAACCACTTCTCCAGAAACTTCATTAACGTCGAGCGGTTCCATCTGCATCACCTGTTTGCGTGTAAGCAGCCGGATGTGCCGAATAATGTATCGCGCCAAGGGGCTGGTTGATCTCGTGTGCGATCGACGCGCTCAGCTCGCCGACTATGGCCAACCGCGAAGCGTGGGCGAAATCACGGCTCATTTCCTCCGCTTTTTTCCGATCAGTGATGTCTCGAATAATAACAACGAAACAGGGCTCGTTCCCCATTTCCACGACATCGGCCGAAAGTGAAACGTGACGGACTTCTCCTGCCTTCGCGCGGACCTCGCAGTCGAGATCGCGAATCGGTTCGCTTTGGCTAAAACCAATCATTTGCTGCACGTGTCCGCCTTTTGAAAGACAAAGATTCAAATCGAGCAGGCTACGACCGATCGCGTCCTTCCGCTCGTGGCCAAACGTGTTTACCCAATGGTCATTAACATCGATTAGAATTCCATCGCGCTGGCGAATGATAGACATCGGGTCCGGGCCGCTACGGAATGCCTCGGCAAATCGCTCTTCAGCTTTTCGGCGTTCCTGGATTCCCGCAGCCAGCAGCATGATTGGAACGGTCATGACGATGAGGAACATTTGAATCGAACGCGCATTGATCTCCGCGCTTTGACTTGTGAACGGCCCATGGCCGTGGGCGCTGCTCCAGATGGCCAGTAACGTAACGATCAGGATGGCCGCACTCGTTGCGCGAGCTCCAAAACGGAATACCGCCCAAAGCAGAAAAGGGAGCGGCGCATAAAATAGAACTGGATCAGGGTTCGTTCGCGCGTTGTACAAGACCACTGTACTCGCTATCACCAAGCCAAGAAAAAGAACGCTTCCTTCCAAAGCGTGGCCGCTGGATATTCGCCTCCACTGAGTGGGTCTAAAATCGAACCAGGTGAGGATCGCGGGCGCAAGAGTCAGTGCGCTCAGGAAATTTGAGAAAAATCTCGCCCGCCAATTCTCCACATAGCTGCCCTGACCCCAACCATTCAGGGCAACGAATCCCGCGTCAATGAATGAGGATAGAAAAGGTCCCAGAAACCCCGCGCACAGGCAAAAGGCAGCGACACTTCGCAAGTTGTCGAAGCGGACCGGACCACGAAGTAAGCAGCGGGTCAGACCGGCGCCGATCACCGCTTCGCTACAATTGCTGATAAACCAGCAGACAACCATGGTCGGAGGCACCTGGGATTGCAGCTCCGCGATCAAGTGTGCGGGGAAGGCTGCCAACAATAAGAACCACCAGATACGCGGCGATGTCAGCAAAAGCGCCGCAAGCAGAATAGAATTGGGCGGCCAGAAAACTGAGATCGGATGCGGCTGAAACGTCAGGGCAAATCCGACGCGCGCTCCCAAATAATACCCGACGAAAACCAAAACAGCGGCACGGATCGCGCCGGCTTCGACAACAGGCGTGAATATCGCTTTTTCCAAGCGCCGGCTCTGCCAGAAAGAATCAGTCGCTTCATGCGGCATTCGAGCATGCCTCCCCAATGCTTATCGCGGATTGTGACGATTTGAGCCGCGAATGGCAACATTTCTCTCATGGAAGCACGCGCCACCGCGGATTGATGGTGGTTCGCCAGAAAGTAGCTAACGAGCAACGATCGATATCTTTGAGCGACCGGCGAGATTGACAACGGCGTCGCGTTCGAGGAGCAAAGTTTTTCCGGCTTCAACAGCGATCACCCGCAATTTTGCTTCGGCAGCGACGCGGATTGTTTCAACACCGATTACCGGCACATCGAAACGCGTGTCTTGATTCGGCTTGGCAACCTTGACCATGATCGCGGCCTCACGCGCGAGCGCGCCGCCACGCTTGATGGCGTCGTTCGTTCCTTCAAACGCTTCCACCGCAACGACAGTTCCGTTTTTCACGATCACAGTCTGCCCGATGTCGAGCCGTGCGATTTCCTTGGCCATCTGCCAGCCCAAATCGACATCTTCCTCTTCGCGCCGACTAAGCTTCGCCCCTGCGATCAATCCCGCAGCCGCCAGAGAGTTTTCGAGAAATGTCGTCGCCGGCAGAAGATCGACATTTATCCTGGCCAGTTCGTCCGCGATTGCTGCAAAAATGGATTCCGCGTTGCGCTGTTTTATTTTTCCCAGCAAAAGCAACGCTCTCAAATCCGGTCGCAGATCGAAAAGATTTTTCGGCGCAATCTGACCGGCCATGATTGCGTGATGAACCTTGTGTTCGTTAAAAAATTTCAACAACCGATTCAGTTGTCCGACGCGCATCCACTCGATTAGATCAACATGTTTCGCGAGCAGTGGATCGGTCTCGCCGGTGAATGCAGCCGCAATTGTTTTTTTTACGCCGGCTTTTTGTGCCGCCTCAGCAAGCAATTTGGGATACACGCCGTTTCCGGCGATGATTCCCAGGGTATCTGGTTTCGTCATTCTGAGCGGAGCGAAGCGGAGTCGAAGAATCCCGCGTTGATAGCTTGAGGGTAGTGCCACGGGATTCCTCGACTTTCGCTCGGAATGACGCGGCTCATTTTAAGGCGTCTCCATCCAGTTACCCGTGATGGCGGCGACGTTTGACGTGCAACTGGGCAAGCGCTTTCTGCAGGGACGCTTGAATTGACGCTACCTCCTCTGAAGTATGATCTTCCTTCATCGCCGCCTTGGCGCGCTCGACCGCTGCCTCGGCTGCGGCGAGGTCGATCTTCTCGGACTCAAGCGCCATGTCGGTCAAAACCGACACTGCATCGGCTTTAATTTCGACAAAACCTTCGCCTATCGCCAGTGCAGTTTCGCGACCGTTTTTCAAAACGCGCAGCTCGCCCGGCACCAAAGTAGT
>QHPC01000051.1 GCA_003218915.1 Verrucomicrobiota bacterium | reverse complement strand
GTAAATACAAAGCAAAAAAAGTGGGTACCGACCCAGGCACCGACGTTGCCTTGCTGAAAATCGACGAGAAGAACCTGCCGGGAATCACGTTCGCCGATAGCGATAAAGCCCGCGCGGGCGACATTGTGCTCGCCGTGGGCAATCCATTTGGTCTGCGGCAAACAGTTACGATGGGAATCATCAGTGCCGTCGGTCGCGGCGGCGTAGGCATCGTTGATTATGAAAATTTCATCCAGACCGACGCGGCGATTAACATGGGCAACTCCGGCGGCGCACTGGTCGATATCAAAGGCGAGTTGTTAGGTATTAACACTGCCATTTTCAGCAGAAGCGGAGGTAATCAGGGTGTCGGCTTCGCGATACCCGCGAACCTTGCGCGCGATGTGATGCAGAGCCTGCGCGAAAAGGGTCGCGTTGTGCGCGGCTACATCGGCGCGTCCGTGCAAACGCTCACCCCCGAGCTGGCCGAAGCGATGAAGCTCAAAGGGCAGCAGACCGGCGCACTGGTAGGCGAGGTCGCACCGAACACACCCTCGCAAAAAGCGGGAATGAAGACCGGCGATGTGATCACCGCAGTGAACGGAAAGAAAATAAGCGACGCGCGCGAGCTGCGTTTGATGATTGGCTCGATGGCGCCCGGCCGCAAGGCGCAGATCCAGGTGAATCGCGAAGGTCAAACAAAAATGTTCGATGTTCAGCTTGCTGAGATGCCTGCCGGGGTGACCGAGGAAGGAGGTCCCGAAGCGTCTCCTGAAGAAAGTGCGCAGCCTGAGAAAACGACTGTGTTTGGTGGCGTCGCAGTGGCGGATATCACCGATGACATTCGCACCGCGCTGAATCTTCCAAAGGACATTCAAGGGGCAGTGATCGCAGAAGTTGATGCAGACTCGCCCGCGGGAAAAGCTGGTCTGCGCGAAGGAGACGTGATCCAGGAAGTGAATAAGCAGCGAGTTAAGAGTGCGAAGGACCTTGTCGCCGCTAGCAAAAAGCTGAAACCTAACGAAAAGATTTTGATACGCGTCTACAGCCAGGGCCGCAGCGGTTACATCGCGCTTGAGCCGAAATAAAGAAAATGACGAGATCCGAATGTCGAATGCCGAAGGAAATCCGAATGACAAAATCCGAAACGACTCACAGCGGCTGGCACAAGACTCTGTCATTCGGGCTTCGTCATTAATTCGTCATTCGTGCTTCGTCATTTCTGTCACGCTTGGAAGCTGCAGGTGGTTGAGATCAAATGTCCAAAAGCACTCTCGCTTTCCAATTGCCGTCCTGTTTCTCTACAGAGAAACCATGAAGCGTGACCGCTTTCACATCCGCGCGCTGGTGATGACGAGTCGCATCTAATTGCTCGCCGGCGACTGTTACTTTTAGGAAATATTCTTTGTCTTTGTGTTCGATTTGCGTCTTGCGAGGTCGCAATAAAAGGCGCCTGGCGTCTTTGAAATAAATGAGCTCCTGCAAAAAATCGAAAAGCAACATTTCAATGCTGTCGTTCGAGAGTTCGATTTGTCGCGTCTCACATAACTCGATCGCGTCGAGATTATCAATCATCACGTTCATCGTCGCGTCCGCCGCAGCAGTGAATAATTCCGGCAGATCGCGCCCCGTCGCTTCAAATGCGATATCCGCGGTTCCTATGTCTTCGAGGTAACGGTAGGGCTTCGCTCGGAATGACTTGAATTGAAAACTGCTCACGTCAGCTCTCGCACTTCTTCAGTGCGTCAACGATTGCCGATTTTTGAGCCGCGACCCCTTTTCCAATAAAGACCAGCTCCGTCCGATCCGCTTCAAACGGTTCCAACTCCCACCGGCCAGCCACGAAATTGAAAAGCTGCGCGCCGTCGGGGAAGCGGATGAAACCCTTCGCCCGGATCACGTTCGCGGGCAGTCCGCCCACGAAACCTTCGAAACAATCGCGAGAGAAAGTTTTATCAGAGGTGAATGTGAACGATTCGAACTCTGGCTGGTGTTGATGCTGGGGGGACGCGATCTTTCTCCCCCGCGCCTGCGGGATGCCGAACAAAAGTTCCGGATCGATCCGACAACGCTCGGTGAGAACGATTGCCGCAGTTGGATTGTTGTTGCGCAATTTCCTTTGAAGCGGCTTGATTTGCGCCGCACCGACAAGATCCGTCTTGTTCAAAAGCAAAATGTCTGCGCCCTCGATTTGCAGACGTGTGGTGTGACCGAGTTCGGGAAATCGAACCAGCATGTCCGCGTCGATTATCGAAACGACGCCGTCTAGCCGGCACTGAGGCAGTGCCTCCTGGATGTTGAACACGAGCGCTTCAGGTTCGGCGAGGCCAGTGGTCTCGACGACGATCATTTCGGGCGCCACCTTCTTGATGATCTCGGTTACTGCAGCCTCGAATTCACCGAGCAACGAGCAGCAAACGCAGCCGCCGCCCAGTTCTGAAATACGCACGTTTTTGCCTTCAATCACTTTCGTGTCGATGGCGATCTCGCCGAATTCATTCATCACGATCGCAATCTTCGCAGGGCGCGTGGCCAGGATGTGCCGCAGTAGCGTCGTCTTACCGCTGCCCAGTGGACCAGTAATGAGAGTGATGGGCGTGCGCGGAGTCATGGCAGAATTGTGATCGGTGATCACTGCTCAACTTCATCCTTTCACATTCCCGATCGGGGTGAATCGCACCACGGGCTTGCTAATTCCCGCCAGCTCCGTCGCGGCGATCACTTCATCGATGTTCTTGTAGGCGGGCCCGGCTTCCTCAGCGAGGCCTGCCCATGACGTGCTGCGGACATAAATGCCGCGCGCTTCCAGATCGTGCTGGAGTTCTTTGCCATGCCATAGCTTGCGCGCCTTGGTGCGGCTCATCGTGCGACCGCTTCCATGCGCTGTGCTGAAGAATGTTTCTGCGCCCGATGCTGTGCCGACGAGCAGATACGACCCAGTTTCCATCGAGCCGCCAATGATCACCGGTTGACCAATGTCCCGGTAACGCGCGGCGACTTCGCCGCGTCCCGGGCCGAACGCTCGTGTCGCCCCTTTCCGATGAACAAGCAGCCTCTTTTCCTTCCCATTGACGATATGCTTTTCCAATTTAGCGGTGTTGTGCGCGACGTCGTAAATCATTTGCATCCCGAGATCCTCGGGGCTGCGACCGAACACTTCGGAAAAAACTTCGCGAATCTGATGGAGAATGACCTGCCTGTTAGCGAATGACATGTTCAACCCGCACTTCATCGCAGCGAAATAGTCACTGCCTTCCGGTGATTCGAACGGCGCACACGCCAGCTCGCGGTCCAGAATTTTTATTTGGTATTTCGATTCCATCACCTTCAGAAACTTCTGGAGATAATCGGTGGCGACCTGGTGACCGAAACCGCGACTGCCGCAGTGAAACATCACCACGACCTGGTTCGGGATAGTGATTCCAAATTTTTTCGCGAGCTGTTTGTCGCGCACGTCCTCTGGCCGCGCGACCTGCACTTCCAGATAATGGTTGCCGCTGCCGAGGGTACCGACTTGGTTGTACCCTCGATCGATTGCACGCTCGCTGATTTTCGAGGCGTCGGCGCCTGCGATGCAACCGTTCTCCTCGGTAACTTCAAGGTCGTCCTCCCAGCCATAGCCGCGCTCAACACACCAGCGCGCGCCGTGCTCGACCAGGTCGCGAAATTCCTGATGCGACAATTTGAGAAATCCGTGACTTCCGACTCCTGCGGGAACGCGCTCAAAGAGCCGGTCAACAATCTGATGCAAATGCGGGTGCACCTCCTCGAACGTGAGATTGGTGATAAGCAGACGCATCCCGCAGTTGATGTCGAATCCAATGCCCCCGGGAGAAATGACGCCGCCTTCGTGCACATCCATCGCCGCGACGCCGCCAATGGGAAATCCATAGCCGCTGTGACCATCGGGCATGCAGAGCGCGTAACGCGTGATTCCGGGCAATGTGGCGACATTGCTAATCTGCTGGTAAACGGCCTCGTCCATCTCCCGAACCAGCTTTTCCGTCGCAACGATCCGTGCCGGCACGCGCATGCCCTCCTTGTAGGTCGCGGGCAATTCCCAAACCGTACCGGAAATTTTTTGGAGATTATCGATGATCGCCATGCGTTCTGCGCCCCATCAAAGGATCGTTTTTCGCTGAATGGGAAGTCCTTCCGAAAAAGGCTTTCAACGTCCAACATCCAACGTTCCAATTCAGATTCGTTGAGCGCTGGGCGTTTTTGCGTGCCTCGCTCCTTGGCGGCCGCGGAATCCCGCGGATCGAGCAGCGAGCTTTGCTCCGGCTCTCAGAAACGAATCAACCCACCAAAAGACGTTCTCATCGCGCACCCCACGTCTCATGCGCTTCATGCGCGCGGTGCGATCGGCATCGCTCATCCGAAATGCTTTCAAAATTGTATCGGCCATTTCCTCGACGTCGTAAGGATTAACCAACAGTGCGCCGGTCTTGAGCTGCTCCGCTGCGCCGGCGAACTGGCTCAGGATGAGCACGCCATTTTCGTCGATGCGACAAGCACAATATTCCTTGGCTACCAGATTCATTCCGTCCTTGAGCGGCGTAACGAAGGCGATGTCGCATCCGCGGTAGTGCGCAAGAAGATCGTCGCGATCGAGGCTGCGAAAATGGTATTGCACCGGTAACCAATTACTGGTGGAGAAGCGCCCGTTGATATCGCCGACCAGGCGGTCGATCCGTTGCTTGAATTCGTGATATCTGGGAATCTCCACGCGGCTCGGCACAACAACCTGGGTGAGCACGACGCGTCCGCGCAGTTCCGGATGGCGTTCCAGCGCGTTGCGGAATGCGCGCAAGCGTTCGGGAATTCCTTTGCTGTAATCGAGCCGGTCCACGCCCAGGATCAGCTGGCAATCACGAAACCTGGCACGCAACTCCTGAGATCTGCGCGCGACCGCGTCGGACATTGCACCCCTTTCAAACGAGTCGAAGTCGATTCCAATCGGGAAATGCCCCAGGCGAATCTCGCGTTTTTCGAAACGAACCAATTGAAGTTCGCGGCGAGGAACGACGCGTGCGTCTGACATTACGCGCCGTACGCACCCGAGAAAGTTGCGAACGTCACGCCGAGTCTGGAATCCAAGCAGATCAAACTGGAGCAGGGCGCGCAGTAATCGCTGTGGTTGCGGAAGCTTTGCGAAAATGTCATACGGCGGGAACGGGATGTGCAGGAAAAACGTCAACGCTGCGCGTAAACCGCGTTCGCGCAATGCCTGCGCGACGTACATCAGGTGATAATCGTGCACCCAGATGAAGTCGTCAGGTTGCGAGCAGCGAGCGATGGCATCGGCGTAATGCTCGTTCACCTCCTTGTAAGCTTCCCAATATGCCGGCTCGAAATTGCAAAAGTTTTGCAGATCGTGAAACAGCGGCCAGATGACTCCGTTTGAGTAGCCGTAGTAAAATTCGTCGCGCTCGGTTTCACTAAGAGCAACGGCCACTACTTTGTAACCGGTGTCACGTGTGGCGTCGGCAAGCGCACGCTTCGGGATTTCGCCTGCACTTCCGGGCCATCCAATCCATACGCCGCCGCGTTCGCGCAGCACCGGCTCCACCGCAGAAACGAGTCCTCCGGCGGCCGGTGTTACTGTCCAAAGGTCTTCGCCTGTCGAATCCAGCGCGAATGGCAATCGATTAGAAACGACGATCAGGCGATTCATTTTTAGAGCGATAAAACGTTAAAAAGGTTACACCGTTACAACGGGGGAGTCTGGAATCCTTTTTAACCTTGTAACGTTGTAACTCTTTTAACGCCTTTTGTTAAATCGAATATGCTTCCTTCGGCACTTGAGCACGTCCAAGAAATCGCAGGAGCGGGTGACCGCAGCCTTGCGATTTTTCTGGACTACGATGGGACGCTCACGCCAATCGTGAGTCATCCCGATAAAGCGTTTCTCTCAGATTCCATGCGGCAGACGCTGCAAGCATTAGCCATGCGAGCGTCGCTGGCCGTCCTAAGTGGCCGCGATCTCGATGACGTCCGCAAGCGTGTTGCCATCGATGGGATCGTTTATGCTGGCAGCCACGGATTTGATATCGCCGGACCGCGCAGGCTGCGGAGACAACAGGCGACGAAGTTCCTGCCAGCACTGGATGCAGCGGAAAAAGAGCTTCGGGAAAAACTCGCCGGCATTACGGGCGCGCTCATTGAGAGAAAACGTTTCTCCCTCGCTGCGCATTATCGGAACGTAAATGAAAGCTACTTTCCCGAGCTGGATCGGGCCGTCAGCGAGGTCGCCGCGCGACATCGAGAGCTGCGCACAATGGAGGGCAAAAAAGTTTATGAACTGCTGCCCAACACCGATTGGGACAAAGGCAAAGCTGTTCGCTGGTTATTGGAAAACCTCGACTTGGAGCACGGCAAGGTCCGTCCGATTTACATTGGAGATGATCGCACGGACGAAGACGCGTTCCGCGCGCTTGGGCAATGCGGCACAGGCATTCTCGTGAGTGAGCAGCCGCGCTCGACCGCCGCGCACTATGCGTTAAAGAATCCCGCCGAGGTTGAGCGCTTTTTGCAGGAACTCATCGAAATGACGAAGCTCGAATGACGAATGACAAATTAAATCCGAATGACGAAATCCGAAAAAACGTGAGGAGATCCCCCCGTATTGTTCGTCATTCGGACTTCGACATTCCTTCGTCATTCGTCATTAGCGTTTCGTCATTCTGTTTGCCAGTGGAGTATCAGACTATCGTCGTTGTCTAGGCCCGTCTGAGTGGCAAACGGCTTCCCCAGTTCGTTCAGGCGATTACACAGCCATCTGGCGTCGGCGGCTGATGCACGTTCCAGTCTGAACCGCCGCATTCGCATCGGGACCAAACGCGCAGCGATCAGTTCGCCGTTGCACGAGTCGAGTTCAATCAAATACATCAGAGCCAAATCGCCGCGGAATCCGGCAGCTGCCGGATAACCACTGATTCCTTCGTAGTCGGTAAGGAAATCTCCGCAGCCATAAAGAATGAGGCGTCGCTTGAAGACCTCAATCGCTTTCACGTGATGAGAGGAGTGTCCGTGCACAATTGCAATGCCTTCTTGAATCAAGCGATGAGCAAACGTGATTTGGTCACGCGGAATTTCGTAACCCCAATTGCCGCCCCAGTGAATGGAAGCGATAATCAAATCGCCCGTTCGTTGATGCTCGCGCATCCGATCAGCCACGCGCGCGGCGGTGGCTTCAGAAAGGTCATCGAGCAGATTTACTCCGGGCGAAATGCTGGTGGCCCTCCAATCTTGCGGGACACCGCTGGTTGTTGAGGCAAATGAAAATAATAGCAGGCGACCATTGCCAGACGTATTGAGCACTGCAGGCTGCATCGCTTCTTCGGAGTCATTGCCCGCGCCTGCGTGCGCGATGCCTGCCGCGTGTAGGGTTTTCAGGGTTTCCGATAATCCATCGTATCCCCAGTCCAAAACATGATTGTTTGCCAAAGCGCATGCGCTGATCTGCGCAGCGGTGAGGCAGCCAATGTTCTGAGGATGCATCCGATAATGAATTCCTTTTTCTGGCCATGGCGTTTCAGCCGAGGTGACAGCGGTCTCCAGATTTGCGACCCGCAAATCGACCTCGGCGCGTTCCAGTTCGCCCAGCGCTTCGCCCCAGATGTAATCGAAACTCAGCGGGCGCGGTATCGGTCCATTGGCCTTCTCGGCGAGAGCGACATACTCGCGCGCATCCCGCACATACGGCTCAAATAAGTTTGGATTCACCGGATGCGGGAGCGCCTGATCAATTCCGCGTCCAGTCATCACGTCGCCACAAAGAAAAAAGCGCAACGACATGCTTCAAACTACGCCCCACGTTGGACCATCACAGCTCCAGCTTCATTCCATCGTAGGCAATGCTCACCTCGACACCTCGATCGGCGGCCATGGCACGGAGATTTGCAAGCAGTTGGCGTTCGTCACCGGTGACAATCTCCGAGCCGCAATGCGTGATGACGGCCACCGGGACGCCTTCTTTTTGGCACCATGTCAGCTGGGTGCGAACCGGCGAATGGCCGATGAGTGTTTTGCCGCGTCTTCGAATAAATGAACGCGTTACCGTAGCGCCATCGCCAATGTAAGCTTGGACGTTTTTCAGCGCCGCCGTGCGATCATGAATAAAAACGAGATCCGGAACGTAAAAAATGCATGCACGCCCTGCGCTCACACGATATCCAACTGCCGGCGCAAGAATGGAGTGTTCAACTTCGAACGCTTCGAACGTGATGCCGCAAATCTTCGTGGGCGTACGCTCCTTGATTAGTTGCCGATCTTCGACGCGACATCTGGTTAAAGTTTCCCAGGTTTTTTGCGGTGCATGCACAGGACAGGGCGCGCCGTTTCGCAAGCCCCATGCATGATCCGGGTGCGCATGCGTTAGCACGATCGCGCTCGGATGCAGCCGCTCAAATTTCCCGAGCCAATCGAGGCCGCAATCGATCATCACAGCCGCGGCGCGATACGAGACCATCAGCGAGGTATGCATACGATGCCGTCGCGTTCGCTTCTCAATCTCACCGCGCGTGCCGAGGAATGTCAGTTTCATCAGGAGAACGGGCAGTCCTCTGCACCACTTCCGATTTGCAATTCACACAGTGGCGCGCCCTACCGTGCCACGCGCTTGATTTCATCCAGCGACGCCGGGTTTTCCAAGGCGGATGTATCGCCGAGCTTTTCGCCCACGTACGCGGCGCGCACGATCCGGCGCATCACTTTTGCATTCCGTGTCTTCGGTATGTCGGCAACGAAAACTACTTCGCGCGGGGCAAGCGCTTTGCCCAGGTCGTGTGCGACGTCCTTTTGTAATTCGGCTGCAAGAGTGACATCACCATTTGTGCCCTTCTTCAAAACGCAAAAGCAAACCAGTGCTTCGCCCTTTATGGAATCAGGGACGCCAATGGCTGCCGCTTCGCTGACCTGCGGGTGAGCAACAAGAATTGACTCCACTTCCGCGGGGCCGACCCGTTTGCCGCCGATTTTAATTGTGTCATCGGAACGCCCAAGAATGTACCACAGACCATCGTTATCGACCGCAGCCCAATCGCCGTGCACCCAGACATCCGGGAAACGCGACCAGTAAGTATCGATGTAGCGCTGGCGATCTTTCCAAAAACCGCGTGTCATCCCGATCCAAGGCTCGCGGATCACCAGTTCGCCTACTTGGCCGCGGACGGATTTTCCATTTTCATCGACAACATCCGCAGCCATTCCCGGGAGCGGCCCGGAGAACGCGCACGGTTTCATTGGTGTGAGGACATTGCCCATCACGATCCCGCCGGAGATTTCCGTGCCGCCGGAATAATTGATGATTGGAAGTTTTCCGCGGCCAACATTTTGAAACAGCCACATCCAGGGATCGGGATTCCACGGTTCGCCGGTAGAAGCGAACTTGCGAAGCGATGAGAGATCGTGTTGATGCACGATCTCATCCCCGTAGCGCCGCACCGCACGGATCAATGTTGGAGAGACACCCAGCGCGGTAATTTTGTGGCGGTCCACCAATTGCCAGACGCGATCTGGCTCCGGGAAATCCGGAGCGCCATCGTAAAGCATCATCGTGGCGCCGAGCAGTAACGTGCCGAAAACTTCCCATGGGCCCATCATCCAACCCATGTCGGTCATCCAGAAAAGGGTTTCGTCCGGGTGCAGATCAAGTCCATGCCACATGTCCTGCGCGGATTTGATCGGAAAGCCGCAATGGGAATGCACCGCGCCTTTTGGCCGGCCAGTGGTGCCCGAAGTGTAAATGATCATCATCGGATCTTCCGCCGATGTGCGCGCCGTTGGTTTTTGAGAGCCGGGTGTTGATAAATTTATCAGGTCGCTCCACGAATGCGTTTCATAACCCCTCACCTTCATCCTCTCCCCTTGCGAAGGGGAGAGGCGAGCAGGAGTCACATTCTCATCGGATACGGCGTTACTGGCTTTCCGCCTCTCCTCTGGCGGAGAGGAGAGGGTAGGGTGAGGAGTCGACGTTCCAATTGCCCCGAAGACAATCAAATGCTTCAGCGTGGGGACTTGCGACGCTGCTTCATCTGCGACCGATTTCATCGCGCAAAATTTTCCGCGCCGATAAGTTCCATCGGCGGTGAAAAGCGCTTTTGCCTCGGCGTCGTTGAGCCGCGAAACGATCGCCGCTGCTCCGAAACCGGAGAAGAGCGGAAGAAAAATTCCGCCGATCTTAATGATCGCGAGCATTGCAATCACGATTTCGGGAACCATTGGCATGAACACGCCGACGGCGTCGCCTTTACCGAGTCCGAGGCTGCGTAACGCCGCAGCCATCTCGTTCGTCCGCACGCGCAATTCTTTGTAGGTCAACGTGCGCGCAGTTCCGTCTTCGGTCTCGGACTTAATGGCAAGACGATTGTCGATCTCAGTGCCGGCGTAC
>QHPC01000050.1 GCA_003218915.1 Verrucomicrobiota bacterium | reverse complement strand
GACATGCGCGATCTCAAGCTGGATCTCTTTCTTAACCTCGGCGGGCATATGGATTCAGACAAAACGCGCATCGCAGATACTCGCAATCTTATTGCCAACCGTCGAGAGCAAAGGGGAGCGCTGCAGCAAGCAACGAAATAACGCGACGATAACTCGCCACACTGCGCTCGCGAGTCCCGCAAATCCTGTGTCCTTTTCGCCTCTCCCCTCGACAAGGGGAGAGGACTAAGGTGAGGGGTTGGAACTTGCCAAGCCTAATTGACTTGGAATAAACCCTCACCCTCCCCTCTCCCTTACAAAGGGAGAGGCGACCATGCGGCACTCATCGCTTCCGTTCCGCCCAACCGTCCAACTGACAATCAGCTATGATGACGTTCGCGCGTCGGCTAACACAGCAAGTAGCGCACGGCACCTCTTCGACTCTTGACATACAGAAGCGAGCGGGCGCAAGATCGGCGCCTAACGACCCTGCCCCTTATGAACGCGAACATTGCTAAGAGTTTCGCTCTCAGAAACCTGTTCCTCTCTGTTGCCGCAATCCTCGTCACGAGTTGTGGTACCGCGACGTTCAGCAAAACCGGAAGCGACGCGCAAATCGAAAGCCTGCGAAATTTCGAGCTCGCATTTATCGACGAGTTTGCAGTCCCAGGAAAACGTTTCAATGCCGCCGCGTTCGACGCCAAGGTGAATCAGGGCAACGCAAAGTTTCAACAGGCCATTGCCGATGAGAAATTCACGGCGCGTCGCCCAGTGCTGGTCGATCTCAAGGGCCAATTCGACGCTGACGCGGCACATCTGCGAAGCAAGGCCAGCCGTGGCAAGGTGACTCCCGGGCTGGCAACCGAAATGAAAAAGGACGTTAACAAGATTTACGACCATGCCCTCGGCCGGTAAACACAAGCGCAAGAAATCTTCCAGGAAGAAATCAGCGCTCGACTCAGTTCTCGATCAGGTCACTGATGAATCGGTCGCAGCTTCGATGAAGGAATTTGAGGATTTGCTCGCACAAGCAAAAGGCGATACCAGCGAGTTAATCCGCCAAAACGCACAGGAACTCGAAGAGCGCCTTGTTCTTCTAAAGAAACGAAAGATCGACAAAGAAGACTTCGATTTTTTCGTAGAGAACCAAAAGCGCGATCTCAGGGTTTTTGTCGACAGCCAGCCCGCGCAGTCGCAAGAACGCGCTGAAAAATTAACGCTCCATATTCTGGAGATAGCTGCCACGAAAGTTGTGCCGGTGTTGATCATGATGATCTAGTCGCGGCTGCATATGTTGCAGCCACCGGCCTGTGGCCGGTTCACCAATATCGCGGCATTTCACCTCAGTGAAGACGGCCCACAGGGCCGTGGCTACAGCGGCTAGACCTCAGCACCGCGGCACCTACCTGGAGCGCTTCATAATTTCGCGAAGGCGATCGTGCGGCAGCGCTTCGACGCGATGGTTGTCGCGTCCGGTCATGGAGTGGTTATCGACTAACGCGTTCACGACCGCTTCTTCAGTCGCTTGTACCACAGCAGCGAAAATCGGGTCCATCAGATCATTTGGGATTGTCGTCACACTATGCGTGATTTGATCCGGACCCGCGACATTCGGGTTCCCAGTTGAGAATGCCATGAACAAATCACCGGAACCGTTCCCCGAAACGGCTCCGGTTCGAGCAAGCCCGAGCGACACGCGACGGGCAAGTCGCTTTAATTGATTTGGTAGCAACGGAGCGTCCGTCGCAACCACGGCGATACACGAGCCGCTTTCTTGTTTGTAAACGTCACCCGGAATCTCTTTTCCAACAGGCACGCCGGCGATCGTGAGCTGCGCACGCCGGCCGAAATTTGCCTGTAGAAACACGCCGACAACGAAACTTTGTTCTGCAGCGTCTTTTCCGGCACCTTGCGACCGGATATCGACCTTGCGGGAGGCAGTCCCGTTTCCTCCTTTAAATTCGTAGCAGATCATGCCGGTCCCGCCGCCCACGCTCCCCTCCTCCAGCGCACCGTCGTGAGCACTATCGAGCGCCTGCCAGACGTCCTCCGGCTTAACGTGAAAGCCATTGATATCGTTAAGCCACCCGTCCCACGTCTCTGCGACAACGGGCAAGCTCCACCAGTAACCAGTCTTATCAGCCGCACCGTGTTTGACACGCCAGGCAATCACCGCGTCGCGCGCGACCCCAACGCTGTGTGTGTTCGTGATGATGATCGGTCCTTCGAGAAATCCGCTTTCGTCGACCCACGCCGTGCCGGTCATTTCACCATTACCGTTTAAGCTGAAGAACCCGGCGTAGACCGGATCATTCAGCGAAGCGTGTCCGCGCGGCAGGATCGCAGTAACACCGGTGCGGACCGGGCCTTTCCCGACTTCTAGTTTTCCTTCGCCGCTGATCAAGGTCGTGTAGCCGACTTCGACACCAGGCACATCTGTAATTGCGTCGAACTTTCCCGGTGTCCCTTCAAAAGGAATCCCCAGATCGCGCGCCCGAACTGTTTTGCTTTCAGCAGCGGGTGTGGCAGGCGGACGCTTTATCGGCTCACGCGCGTAGGAATCGAGCGCGATTAGCAGCGAGAGTAGGAATACAAAGACCAAACCAGATGCCGACGTTCTAAACATGCGGAAAACGTTCAACGCTCAACGTCCAACGTCCAACGCTCAATTGAAATCACAGAATTGTGGTCTTCTAAATTCGTGTTCATTCGTGTCGATTCGTGGCTAGAATTCTCTTTTCTGTTTCCCGGACACGCTGACGCAGTTAGATTGAACGCGTGAGTTACGAGGTTTTCGCCAGAAAATATCGGCCGCAGACTTTCGATGATCTTGTCGGGCAGGCGCACGTCTCGCGCACGCTGAAAAACGCGGTTGCCCAAAATCGCCTCGCTCACGCGTACCTCTTCGTCGGTCCACGCGGCGTCGGGAAAACATCGACCGCACGGATTCTGGCAAAGTCGCTCAATTGCGTGAAAGGACCTACCGTCACGCCGTGCGGTGAATGCGATAACTGCCGCGAGATTGCCGGCGGCAATAGTCTCGATGTGATCGAGATTGATGGTGCCAGCAACAACAGTGTCGAAGACGTCCGGCAACTCCGCGAGAACGTTCGATACGCGCCGGCCAAGGGGCGTTACAAGATATATCTGATCGACGAAGTTCACATGCTCTCGCCGGCGGCGTTTAACGCGCTTTTAAAAACTCTGGAAGAGCCGCCCGAGCATGTGAAATTTATTTTCGCGACCACCGAGCCCCAGAAGGTGCTGCCCACCATTCTGAGCCGCTGTCAGCGGTTTGATCTCCACCGCATCGCGGCAAACCTCATCGCGAAACATCTGCAATTCATTGCCGGAAAGGAAAAAATCACGCTTGAGCCCGCGGCTGCGCATGCGATTGCGCGGGGAGCCGAGGGGGGGTTGCGCGACGCGGAATCGATGCTGGATCAACTCGTCGCGTTTTGCGGAGAGAAAATCAGCGAAAACGATGTGCTCGATGTTTTCGGATTCACAAGCGAACAAACCGTTGTCGATCTTACAGGGCGGATTTTGCGACGTGAAACTCCGGACGCGATCGACCTGCTGCGTCAGCAAAGCGAAGCCGGCAAGGACATGATGCGATTGATGTCGGACTTGATCGCTTACCTGCGCGACCTGCTCGTATTCAAAGCAAAGCCGGATGCGCTTAAGGAAGATGTGGAAGCTGATGTGCAAACATTACTAGCAACACATGCCGATCTGGTCACGACGGAGCGCTTGCTTGAACTCGTCGATCAATTTGCCGCCGCTGAAGGCCGCATGAAATGGGTGCCGAATAAAATGCTGCATTTCGAAGTGGCAATCATCAAGGCCATTCAAAGCCTGGGACAGGCAACGCTGGATGAGGTAATCGAAAAACTTAGCCAGTTACGTGATGGAAAATCTGTTTCACAAAAACAATCTCCATCTGTGGATGCAGGCGTGCCGCCTGCATCCGGGAAGCACGCAGCCGACACGGCTACTACAGCAACCGCTGTCACCGACAGCGGCTACAACAAGAGCGCGCCGCGCGTAGCCGAAACTTCACCGGATGCGAACGAGCTCTGGCAAAGAGCTCTGGTCAAAATTCCCGCGCAAAAGGCCTTCGTGCGAAATTCTGCTACTGCAGCCCACGTCCTTGGGATCGAAGGGCGCAATTTCCAGCTTGGTTTCGCGCCTGGCGACAAAGCGATGATGGATATCCTGGGGACGCAAGCCAATCGCAAATTTCTTGAAACATTGCTCCATGAAATTACCGGAACGGGCTGGAGTGTGAAGCTTACCGTCAGGGAAGAACTTCCTTCCAAACAGGCACCGGCCTCTGAGGGTTCTCGACCTGAAAATTTTAAGGGAGATCCGCTTATCGAAGAAGCGATCGGGCTGTTCAATGCTCAGATAGTCCAGGAAAGCTAAAGCGCGACCGCCCGGGGGTAGCAACGCAAACACCATGAACTTAAACAAGCTAATGAAGCAGGCGCAGAAGATGCAGGAGCAAATGGCCAAAACGCAGGCCGAGCTCGAAAGCAAAACTGTCGAAGTGAGCGCGGGTGGCGGAAAAGTGAAAGTCACAGCAAACGGCGCCGGTGACGTTCTCGCCATTAAGATCGAAAAAGAAGTCGTTGATCCAAATGACGTGGAATTTCTCGAAGAAATGGTCCTCAGCGCGGTTCAGCAGGCGGTGGAGCAAGGAAAAGCGCTCGCGCAATCAGAAATGAGCAAGGTCACTGGCAGTCTCGGCATACCGGGACTGCAATAATGACAAAATCCGAATGACGAATGACGAATCAATGACGAATCCAAAATGACAAAAGCGCAAACCAAACGCGACTGCTATTCCGCTTCGTCATTTTGTCATTCCTTCGGCATTCGTCATTCGTGCTTCGTCATTCCTATTACGTCTGAGCCAAAATAAGGTCGTAGTTTTTCTGGAATCTGGATGGAGCCATCGCTTTGCTGATAGCTCTCAATCAACGCGGCAAACAACCTGGGCAGCGCCACGCCAGAGCCATTCAGCGTGTGGCAGAACCGATTTTTCCCGTCGCGATCCTTGAATCGAAGCTGCATCCGGCGCGCCTGGAAATCTTCACAGTTTGAGCAGCTTGATACCTCCAGATACGCATCTTGTCCCGGCGACCACACCTCGATGTCGTAGCTCTTGGCCGCCGCAAAACCCAAATCGCCGGTGCAAAGCTCGACGACTCGATAATGTAAGCCGAGCAGCTGCAATACGCGTTCCGCGTTAGCCGTAAGCGATTCCAGTTCGTCATACGACTTTTCAGGTGCCGTGACTTTGACCAGCTCCACTTTGTCGAATTGATGCACGCGGAGAATGCCACGGGTTTCGCGGCCCGCCGCGCCAGCTTCGCGCCGGAAACATGGCGCATAGCCAACGAATTTCCTGGGAAGATCGACTGCGCTGACAATTTCATCACGATGCAGGTTCGTTAGTTGAACCTCCGCAGTTGGTGCAAGAAACACCTGGTTCTCCTCCAAACCGTACATGTCCGCTTCAAACTTGGGCAGCTGCGATGTGCCGATCATGCAATCGCGCCGAACCAGAAATGGCGGACTGATTTCGGTGTAACCATGCTCTCGCGTGTGCAAATCGATCATGAAATTGATCAGCGCGCGCTCCAGCCTCGCGCCCGCACCAGTGAAACAGATAAAACCGCTACCGCTCAATTTCGCGGCGCGTTCCATGTCTAAGAGGTTCAGTTTCACGCTGAGCGCGACGTGATCGGCCGGTTTGGTCAATCGGGGTTTCTCGCCCCACGTGCGCACCACGCGATTCGCGGCTGCGTCCCTCCCGATCGGAACACTCTCATGGGGCAGGTTCGCGATCCGAAGCAGCAAATCATTTTGCTCTCCCTCGGCAGCCGTTGCCTGCGCATTTAGGTTGGCAATCTCTTCTCCGATTTGTCGAACATGCTGCTCCAGCTCCTCCGTCGGTTCTCCACGCGACTTTTTGCCGCCGATTTCCTTGCTCAATCGTTTGCGATCAGCGTTTAATTGCTGCAGCGCGGTTTCGGTCTTCCGGCGCTCTGCATCCGCGCGCAATACATCGTCGATTTTGGCTTCGTCTCCCCCACCCCGCGTGGCAAGGCGCTCGCGAACAAAATCTGGTTTCTCCCGGATGAGGCGAATATCGAGCATGGCGCAGATTATCAGCGAAGTTAAAGACGTTACAAATGCTACCCGCTTGAGGCCGGTAAAAACGGCCCGCCTTTTGTAACCCGCCCTCAGGCAGGTAACTCTTTTAACCTTGTAACTGCATTGTATAGTCTCCTCGTGGAAAGACTCGATCTTCTTGCGGTCGCTCTCGGTCTTGCCACGCTCGCCGGGATTAATCTTTATCTGACAGTTTTCGTCACCGGCCTGGCAATTCACTTTCACTGGATCACGCTTGCGTCGCAGTACCAATCGCTCGAGATCCTCGGTAACCCGTGGATCATCACAATTGCCGGCATTTTGTATTTCTTGGAATTCTTCGCGGATAAAATTCCGTGGGTCGATTCGGTCTGGGACGCCGTTCACACTGTGATCCGTCCCATTGGCGGCGCGCTGCTTGCAATTCAGGTGCTCGGCCATCCAAGTCCCGCGTACACCATAATTGTAGCGTTGCTCGCGGGTGGCACCAGCCTGGTGGCTCACACCGCAAAGGCGGCTACGCGGCTCGCCAGTAACTCGTCACCGGAACCATTTTCAAATATCGGGTTGAGCCTGGGCGAAGACGCGGCCGTGCTCGGTGGACTCGCTCTCGTGCATTTCAATCCCATCCTTGCCCTGGTCATCTTTCTGATCTGTATCGGCGCGTTCTTCTACTTTGCGCCGAGAATTTGGCGTGGGATGAAAGTTAAAATCTGGCTGGCTTGGAGGAAGCTGAATGGACCGGCCGATCGCGACGTGCCCGTGAAATTACCATCGGCATTGCCGGCGCGGCTCGCACCAGTTTTCGGCAAAGAAAATGTTCTGGGCGAAACGATCGCTTGGGCTGTGCCATGCGTCAGCGGACGCGGCGGGCCTGGCCGCCGTAGCCTTGGCGGAGGCGGGCGGATTCCAGCGAATTTATTCGGCGCTCTTGTCGCCACGAATGAAGAGCCGCGCAGGCTCATTTTTGTCGCACGAAAGGGTGGACGCCCACTCTCGCGCGCAATCGATCTGGAGGGGTTGAATGTCACTCGCGAACCGAAATTTCTTGCCGAGAACCTTGTCATTTTTCCTGAGACTGGAAAAGGCGCCAGGTATTTGTTCGTCTTCGCGCGACCGCACGCGTCCCTGGTCGAGCAAATCGTTCACGATCTAAACCGACGGTTAAGCGAACCGGTGCTACAGGACCACGTCACCGCGGACTCCGCGAGTCCGGTTGGGTAGGGCACGCGTCTCGCGAGTTAATACCAGTCCGACTCGGACTTTCGGCGTCGCGCCGAAACAATCTTTGTCTAAAATGTCGCCTTGGCGTCAATGGTAAGCGTTGCACAAAGTCCGCGAACCCGAGACGGCTTCGCCAGCACACGAGACGCGTGCGCTACCCAGAACGCGCGGCACGGCGCGCGTGACATTTCGGACAGCTGTTCTCATAATCTTCGCGTGACAACTGTCGCCGATCGTTACGCACAATTGCGCGATACCGGTCGTGTTCGTGAACTGGCGCTGTTTGTCTCGCCGCAAATCCCATCGGAGCTGGAGCTGCAAGCTCGCTGGTTTGCTGGAGATTTCGGCACGCATTTCGTCAGCACCGCTGGAGATGAAATCGAGGTCGTCCAATTTGGTACGTGGAATCGCGAAGCTGGACCGGACTTTCGTGATGCCGCGATTCGAATCAACGGCGGCGATCCAATTCGCGGTTGCATCGAGATCGATCTTCTGGATCGCAGCTGGGAAACGCACGGTCACGCGACCAATCCGGCTTTTGACGAGACTGTGTTGCACGTGTTTGTCGAGAGAAGCGACCGCGAATTTTTCACGCGAACGAAATCGAACCGCAACGTGCCGCAGGTCCATATTGATCCAGCGGTTCTACCAGACGCATTCAGCGCGAATATTCCACTGGCGCGACCGGGTCGTTGTCAGGCGCCGCTCAAAGATTTGCCGGAAGAACGGGTCCGCAGCGTACTGGACGCAGCAGCGCAATTTCGCTTGCGACAAAAGGCTGCGCGCATTCGCCAAAAGATTGACAGTCGGGGACGCGATGAAGTGCTCTTTCAAGAGCTGGCAGCCGCGCTTGGTTACAAGGAAAACAAGTTGCCTTTCACGCTGATCACACAGCGGCTGCCATTGAAATCGTTGCGCGAAGCCACGTCGGACATTGAATCGATGTTGTTTGGCGTGGCTGGTTTCCTGGAAACTGCCGATCTCGATGTCTACAAGAAATCGACACGCGAATATGTGCGCCAATTATGGGACCGCTGGTGGCCGCATCGTAACGAGTTGCAGCGGCTAGTCTTGCCAGGCAAAATCTGGTGCCTCAGCAGCACACGGCCGCTGAATCATCCACAGCGCCGGCTGGCGGCGCTAGCAATCCTCGCGCGCGATTGGCCTCGTCTTCAGCGCGCCTCGGGTAAGAGCAGTGTCAGCGCGGCAAAATATTTCTTTCAAACGCTGGATCATCCGTTTTGGAATTTTCACTACACGCTCACTTCCAAAGCTGCGCCAAAAAAAATGGCCCTGATTG
>QHPC01000049.1 GCA_003218915.1 Verrucomicrobiota bacterium | reverse complement strand
AATCGCGGCCTTGTCATAATGCGAGGTGTCGTTGAAAAGGGTCAGTCGCGCGCGTGTGGGGTCTCGAAAATCGACGATATTTAGCGCAGCCGGTTTTTGGTCGAGATTATCGCGGTATCGCCGCGGATCGAACCCGAGCAATGAGCTCAGTAAAAGCCGAATCGTCGCCTTGTGAGATACGATCAGAATGTTTTCGCCGGGATGCTCGCGTACCAAATCGATCAATGCCGGCAAAGCGCGCGCCGTTACGGCAAGTCCGCTCTCCCCACCCGCCGGGGCAAATGTGTACGGGTCCTTTTCCCACTCGGCTATTTCCTTCGGAAATTTTTCTTCCACTTCGCGCCGCCTCATCCCTTCCCAGTGGCCGTGCGAAATTTCCCGGAAACCGTCGCATGTTTGCACCTGGAGATTGTGTGGCGCATTGAGAATTCGCGCGGTCTCGACTGTCCGACCAAGCGGTGACGCGTAAACGGCCGCAATTTTTTCGTCACTTAATCTCTCGGCCAAGCGTCGGGCTTGTTCACGGCCCTCGTCGGACAACTCGACATCAGTCACACCCGCGAAGCGGTCCTCAGCGCTCAATACGGTGGCGCCATGCCTCACCATAAAAACGCGCGTTGCGGGTGCCGTCATAAGACCGATTTGTCATGACGCAAATTTCCTAAAAAGGCAATCGTGATGTCGAGCGAAGTCGAGACATCCCCAACATTAGCTCTGGGTCGCGCCACGGGATTCCTCGACATTCCTCGGAATGACGTGCCAGCTATTAACGCTACAATTGGTCAGTGGACCAAGAATCCAAGTCGCGCTCCATCATTCACCTCGACATGGACTGCTTCTACGCGGCGATCGAGGTTCGAGACAGACCTTCGTTGCGCGGCAAGCCTGTAGCGGTGGGGGGCGCGCGCGATCGACGCGGCGTGTTGACCACGTGCAATTATGAGGCGCGGAAATTCGGAGTGCGTTCGGCGATGCCGACATTCATGGCACTGCAACGTTGCCCGAATTTGATTGTGCTACCGACGCGGTTCGATGTCTATCGGCGCGAAGCTGCAGCTATTCGCGGGATCCTGTATCGGTTTACGTCTCTGATTGAGCCGTTGTCGCTCGATGAAGCTTATCTCGATGTTAGCGCTCATCCCGGAGCACCGGGGCCGCTCGCACAGGTGATCCGCGGGACAATCTTCCGAGAAACGAAGCTGACTTCATCGGCCGGAATTGGTCCCAACAAATTGATCGCGAAAATCGCCAGCGAAATGAATAAACCAAACGGCCAATTCGAAGTGAAACCGGAAGAAGTGCCCGGTTTCATGCAAGAATTGCCGGTTCGCAAGATCTGGGGAATCGGCGAGAAGACCGAGCGAAAACTGGAAGAACTCGGGGTAAAAACATGCGGCGAGTTACAGCGCTTCTCGCGCCCGGAGCTTATCAATCTTTTCGGCAAATTCGGCCTGGATCTCTACGATCTGTGCCGTGGCATCGATGACCGGCTACTCGAACCGGATCGCCCACGGAAATCGCTAAGCACTGAAGAAACGTTTGCTGTCGATCTGACGACGCTCGAGCAATGCGAAGAAAAGCTCGAGGAGCTCTTTCAGGATTTGATGGCGGATCTGGCGCAAAAGGAATCAACCCGCGAGATCACAAAAATATTCGTGAAATTGAAATTCAACGATTTCACCCGGACTACTGCCGAGCGCGCCGGCCTTGCGCCTACGTTACCAGACTTCCGCGCTCTTCTCGATGAAGCGTTTGGTCGTACCGGAAAGCCGGTGCGTCTCATCGGCGCTGGTGTCCGCTTCGCAGAAACGACACCGGAAAATGCACAACTGAACCTGCTTTGAAGCGTGACCGCTTGGTGCAACGCATTACTGAAAGCGGCGGAGCGCCGCCGCACTCCAAAACATGAGCGAGGAAATATACGCTTGTGATCACGGCCACGTTTTGGAGTGCGGCAATGCTTTGCCGCTTTGCTTTCCAAGGCGCCTTTGCATGGCTTCTTCTTTTTAATCTTTCTGCGAGGAGTAATTTGGGTGGAGTGCGATGACTTCCGCGCAGGAAAGGAAAATCAGGCAAACCGGTTGTGATGTTCGCTTTGATAACCTGACGCGACAACTGTACGCGACTGATGCTTCGATTTATCAGATCGAGCCTATCGGGGTGGCGTTTCCGAAAGGCGCACAGCAAGCGAGCGCAGTCATTCGCGCAGCCGCTGATTCGGGCGTTTCAGTCACTCCGCGTGGGGCCGGCACGAGTCTGGTGGGCAACGCGATCGGCGAAGGTTTGATTGTCGAGTTCTCACGGTACAACCGCCAGATCAGTGACCTTGACCTCGAAAAACGCAGCGTCCATGTCGGCGCAGGCGTTGTTCTCGATCAGCTCAACGATTTTCTAAGGCCTCATGGATTTTGTTTCGGTCCGGACGTAGCAACCAGCTCACGAGCAACGCTTGGCGGAATGATCGCGAACAATTCCTCTGGCGCGCGTTGCCCAATTTACGGGACAACCGCCGATCACGTGATCTCCTTGGAAGTCGTGATGGCCGATGGTCGCGTCGAGACGATTGGCCGAATGCACGAATCGTTGTGCACGGAGCGAGCTGAAATCGAGAATCTCATCCGGGCACGAAGCGCAGAAATGGGCGAGCGCTGGCCGCCAGGCTTGATAAAACGCTGGCCCGGTTACGGCATTCAAAGGTTCCTGCGTACGCCCAATGACCTCACGAATATCTTCGCGGGCAGCGAAGGAACGCTCGCTGCGATTTTCTCCGCCGAACTCAAGATTTCGCCGTTCCCCAATGAGAAAGGCCTGGGCCTGATCTTTTTTTCCTCGGTGGATGAAGCGATGCAGGCAACGGTTGAGCTTCTCGATCTTAAACCGGCCGCCATTGAGCACATCGATCGGCCTTTACTCGATCAAACCAAAGGCCAGCTCCATTTTCAGGCGGCGCGCGACTTGCTCGAGCTCGACTCCCAGCCTTGCGAATCGATTCTGATCGTTGAGTTCTATGATGACGTCGCCGAACGATTGTCGATTCTACAAGCGAGAAAAATCGGCCTGCGCACCAAAATTCTCACCGAGCCAGCGCAAATGGATCTGGTCTGGTCGGTGCGCAAATCCGGCCTCTCGCTTTTGACCGGCTGCATCGGGGCTGCAAAGCCGGTCGCGTTTATCGAAGATGCTGCTGTTCGCCCGGCGCAGTTGCCGGAATACGTACGGGGATTGCGATCGATCATGCAACCGCTCGGACTGGAGGCGAGTTATTACGGTCACGCTGCCAGCGGACTTCTGCACGTGCGTCCGGTGCTCGACCTGCATAGTGCAAACAATCTAAAAAAGTTTCGTCAGGTCGCAGATCAAACTTCAGCGCTGGTGCGGCAATTCAAAGGCTCGCTTTCCGCCGAGCACGGTGTTGGCATCGCGCGCACGGAATACATGCAGGAGCAACTTGGCGATGAGCTGCTCGGAGTAATGCGCGAGATCAAGCGAATGTTCGATCCGAAAAACATTTTCAATCCGGGAAAAATTTTCGCCGAGGGCTCCGAGCCAGCCGGCCATGGACACAGAATCGACAATTATCTGCGCGAAAACTTCACACGACCGCTGGAGCTCCCATTCGAGCCTGTGCTCGCCTTCGCATTTAAAGACCGTTCGTTCATCGGCAACCTGGAACAATGCAACGGCTGCGGCGGTTGCCTTAAACAAACCGGCGTTATGTGCCCAACGTTTATGGCCACGCACGAAGAAGTCATGTCCACGCGTGGCCGCGCCAACATCATCCGCGCGGCGTTGGAACTGCGCGTCAATGGACACGATCCTCTGCGTTCGGCGGAACTGGAGGCCGCACTGAGCAATTGTCTCTCTTGCAAAGGGTGCACACCCGAATGCCCGTCCAACGTGAATCTGTCGCTGCTCAAGGCCGAATTGATGCATGCGCGATATAAGCGTGACGGTTTGCCGTTGCGTGAAAGCATTCTCAGCAACGTCGATTTGCTAGGCAAAATCGGTTGCGCGATGCCGGCGCTCGCAAACCGCGTTCTCGATTACAGGCCAGGCCGTGTCGCAATGGAAAAAATGATTGGACTCTCGGCGAGGCGTTCGCTTCCACATTACGCTGAGGAACGATTCGACAAGTGGTTTGTGAAGCATTGTAGGGCGTCTGTGTCAGACGCCACGGCGTTTCACAGAATGGAGCTGCGGAGACGCAAGCGACATGGACGGGAAGCCCATCAGGGTGAGAGAGCGGGAGCGAACGAGTCAAACGCCCTGCAAAAGCGCGGTTCCGTGATTCTTTGGGACGACACGTTCGTACGCTACCACGAACCGCACATCGGAATTGCCGCGGTCAAAGTGCTGGAGGCGCTCGGGTTCGAAGTTTCGCTCGTAGAGAAGCGGCGCTGCTGCGGACGACCCGCATTCAGTCAGGGAAATCTCGACGCCGCATCAAAGCTCGCCAGACACAACATCTCTCAACTCCGTAAAGGAGCGTGGCTCCAACGGAGCTTTACGCTCTCAACTCTCCAGCCTTCGCTCGGCTACGGCTCGGCAAGCAACTCTCAACCATCGGCACCGCCGATTCTCTTCCTTGAGCCATCGTGCTGGTCGATGTTCGTGGAAGATTATCGCGAGCTAAAGGTCGAGAACGCGGAGAGGATAGCGAACCGCTGTTTTTTGTTTGAAAAATTTGTGGCCGATCTGCTCGAGCATGAACCGGACGCCCTATCCTTCAAGCATTCATCCGCCTCCGCCGAAGGGCTACGGCGTGACACGGAGACGACGATCGCAATTCATCCGCATTGCCACGCCAAATCGATCATGAATCCTGCGTTCATGCGAAGACTCGCGGAACGTTTGCCCGGGAGGAAAGCGACGGTGCTCGATACCGCATGCTGCGGAATGGCAGGCGCGTTCGGAGCGCTCGCCGAGAAATACGATCTCTCAGTCCAAGTCGCCCAGGATTTGATCGACAAGCTCGATAAGCAAAGCCCCGAGACACAGATCATCGCTTCAGGGACAAGTTGCCGGCATCAAATCAGCGATCTTACAAATATCCGGCCAAAGCATATGGCCGAAGTGCTCGCCGACGCCCTTCTGTAGCCGTCGTGGGTCAGCTGCAAAGTGGCAGAAGCGTTTCTGTTATTGACTATGGAAAGCCACACCCTAGCCTCGGCGCCATGAATCCAGTCGTTGCGTCTGACAAACTTGAGCGAACTGAGGTATGGGCTGAAGATGATGAATCAGTTCATTGGGCTGGCGCTTTCGCCGTCTATGGCGGCCATGGCGCCACGGCATCTTCCACGATCGTTTATGAGATCGAGCCGGGAAAACGGCTCGGCTGGCATACCGACGCCACCGAAGAGACGCAGTACATCATCGTCGGCACCGGCGAATTACACATGGAAGATGGCAGCACCTGCCGCGTCGGTCCGGGGAGTGTTTTTGCCATTCCAACGCCGCTAAAACATGACCTCGTTAATGTTGGCAAGGAAACATTGCGCGCTGTCGCGTTCTTCGCGGCTGCGATGTTCACCCAAAACTTCGACAACGTGATGATGCCGCCGAAAAGCCACATCCTCGGCACTCCGAATCGAGAAGGCTAGTCGCTTTCTAAGCGCGACGGGGAAATTAAATACCCGGGATGCCCGCACTCGCGGGCCAAACTGCACGCTAGCCTTGCGGCTTTGGTGGTTCGCCCGGCTTTGCGGCTTCGCCTGGTTTGGGAGGTGCGCCGCCGGGAAGATCTTCATCGGGAGCCGCAAGTATCTCCGGTTCAGTAAACGAATTGGGATGATTTGCGAGCTCCTTGCGCAACGCGGCAATCTGTTCAGCTGTCACCGGGCTAGCGTTGTTCCCCCACTCACTGCGCTCGTATGTGAGAACGTCGGCAATTTTTTGATCAGTTAATGTTTTGTCCCACGGTTGCATCACTGCCGCACCGAATTTCTGGCCCTTTACGGTGACCGGACCTGTCAAACCTTTCATAACAATCATCGCCGGGCGACGTGAGGCGCCCGTCGTAAACTCTGAACCGGCCAATGGCGGATACTGCCCTGCCACCCCGAGACCGTTCGCTTGATGACATGTCTGACAATTGGCCGCAAAAACCTTCTTTCCGCGATCATGCGGTGAAAGTTCGGCCTCCGGTTGGGCGCCCTGCGGCCCGGTAACTTTTTTCATCGTGGGCATCTCACCGCCGTACGGGTCAAGCGCTTCACCGCTGAAATTTCCCGAGAAGCGGCCGAGATAAGCGCCACCAAAAAATACTGCCAGCCCGTACACTGCGACCAACCAGATGGAAAGCGGTTCGCGACCCACACGTGGCTCGCGTTTCTCGCGCTGCACCGCGGCATGGACTTCATGCACATCAGCGATTTCGCTGTAATCCATACCCTGACCGGAAGGCGGCTCCGGTGATGGAGTGTTCTCGTTCATTTTGCTGGTTGCCCTCCAGGCGCAGGCGAAGGTGAAGCCGCTGGTGATGCGGCTGCTGATGGGCCGGCCGACCTGACCTCTTTCAATGGATGCGATTGATTAAGCGCCATCATGTAGGCCACAAGACATTTCGCATCGTAAGTGGGAACAATTTCCCATCCCACAGGCGGGGCGTCGGAACCGGTAAGTTGCAAAGCGTCTGATGAACGCGCGTCAGTGATTCGGCGAGTTTCGTAGAGAAAACGATAGGACGGCATGTTCGAGTCAAGATTGATACTGCGCGGTGAATAAAGATGCACGTGATGCCAGGCAGCGGAATACATTGGTGGCAATCCCGCCGTTTGCTCGGGCCACGGCGGTCCTGCCGCAGGCGATGATGCAGGTGGACTTGCGCCCGCGACGGCTGCTTTTGCGGGAGACGGCGAAACTAGAGGAGCCGCGGGAGCAGGGCTTCTCGGCACCTTCGGCGCCGTAGAACCGGGTGACGCTGCAGGAGCTGCTGCAGGCGAGCTCGCGGGTGAAGGCGAACCTCCGACTGAAGGCGGCGGACTGGCCGCCTTCGCCGAGGCTACGACGCCCGGGGAGGCTGCCGCTCCTTGTGGCGCGGGACTTGCGCCGCCGGTGGGCGAAGGACTTTCCTCTTCCTTTGGCGCACGCGCGCCGATATTCGCAATGTCCTGGCCCATGCGTGCCTTCCCGAGAAGCACCGGTCGATCAAAAATGTAATCGCGCGGCGCGCTCCGGCGATCGCCCCATTTTCGCTCGATATCATCCGCGGAATAAGCGGCACGGACCTGCTGACTGTGACAATAGATGCAGCCATTCGCAGCGTAAACCCGCGCGCCGCGCGTGACCATTCCCGACTGCGGCATCGGATAGATATCAGTGCCTTCCTCGTCAGATTGAGGATTGAGGTGTCCGATTTGCCAATTCGGGATCAAAGTCAATCCCACCCAAGAGAACGCGAACGTCCCGAAGATTCCGAGAAAAAGAGGGGCGAGTCCTTTCATTGGTGCGCCACTTCGGCCCCCTCCGCTTCGACTGGATTAAGAAATGTGGGCACCGTCGATTTACGGCCCAGCCCGAAAAGCATCAATCCGAAGTGATACGCAAAGATGAAGTGCGACACCGTCAGCAAAATGCCGGATAGGCTGCGTCCGCGCAGGTAAGGCAACACCGATTCGACGCTCTCACTGAAAGCGAGCGAAGGATTTTCCATGCTCGCGCCTTGCGTAAGACCGCCGGCGAGAAGCATCAGCGTCATCAGCCCAATGCCGTAGGCCGATGCCCAGAAATGCAGTTTGATCAACGACCCATAGCGCCACTCGCGTCCAATCAGTCGCGGCACGATGTAATACATTGAGCCGAAAATCACCATCGTAAAAAATGCATAAAGGCCGAGATGCGAATACGCGATGCTCGCCTGCGTAAAGTTCACGTAGCGGGCAACGGAGCGTAGCGAAATCAAGACACCAACCAGACTAAAGACGGTATAAGACATCGCACCGAACACGGTAAAGCGAAGTGTCGGGCTGTAGCGCATCAGCGGGAAATAGCCTTGCATCGTCATGTGATGATTGAGCCCAACGGTGGCGACGGGAATCAGCGTGAGGATTGTGGCTGCGATACTTGCAGTGACCATCCAGGCTGGGAACGGTCCATCGACGAGGCGCTGCATCCCGGTCCAACTGGAAAACAACGCGTAGCTCCAGAAGCCGATAGTCGCCAAATGATAACTGTACACCGGACGACCGATTACCTTGGGAATCATGTAATAGGCAGTGCCGAGACCAATCGCGCCGAACCAGAGAAAGAGCAGATTATTCGCGTACCACCAGCCGACAGCAGCCTGCAACACTCCCTGCACCGGCACGACGAAGAGCATTAATTGGCCAGCTGCGTAAAGCCACGGGAACCAGAGAAACGCACCAAGTAAATACCACTGCGTAATGTAAATTTGTTCCCCGCGCCGAAACCGAAACATCAGCACGGCCCAGGAGGCAACGAGCGTGTAAGCGACAAAAAGAATGATGGCAGCGTAGCTGGGGAACTCGAGCCATTGA
>QHPC01000048.1 GCA_003218915.1 Verrucomicrobiota bacterium | reverse complement strand
GTTTGGATGCCTTTGCGCGATGTCGCCATTATGGAATTGTTCTACAGCAGCGGGTTGCGGTTGAGCGAACTGGCTGCGCTCGACGTGGCTAACGTCGATCCTTACACAGAGTCTGTCCGCGTATTCGGCAAAGGCCGCAAAGAACGGGTCTGCCCGGTGGGTTTGCCTGCTCTGGAGGCGAGCTCGCGTTATCGCGTCGCGGCGAATGTGCATTCGGGACCGTTATTCATTAACAAGGCGCGAAGGCGAATATCGCCGCGTTCGATCTGGCTCGTCTTAAAACGTTATGTTCGTTACACATCAATTCCAATTTCAATCAGCCCGCATAAACTACGGCACAGTTTCGCGACGCACATGCTCGATCGTGGCGCCGATCTACGAAGCGTTCAGTCGTTGCTCGGGCATGCCAGTCTTTCGACCACCCAGATCTATACTCATGTTACAACTGAACGACTAAAGAAAGCCTACGCGAATGCCCATCCGCGGGCGTGATTGTTGTCGTGGCGCTTATGTCAAGCGCGCCGGCAATCCCGCGGGTCCGTTCCTATCTCTGCCCCAAGCTACCTAGCCCGCTGCGGACGCGGGCGCACTACTCTGCGGCTCCGCGACGTGAAAACTAAGCTTCCCATCAGTGGCCATCACTTCGACGTTGTCGCCGGCCTTAACGTTGCCTCGGAGCAATTCTTCCGCCAACGGATCTTCGAGGTAACGTTCCACGGCACGACGCATCGGCCGCGCTCCATACTGAGGATCGTATCCTTTCTCGATGAGGAATTCTTTCGCGCTTTCCTTCAATTCAATATGGACGTCCTTGGCTTTGATGCGTCTCAGCACTTTGTCCACCTCCAGATCCACAATTCGCAACAGCTCCGGTTTGCCAAGCGAATGAAAGACGATGATTTCGTCCAGTCGGTTGAGAAACTCTGGTTTAAAGACGCGTTTGGTCTCATCGAGAATCTTGTCGCGCATCGAATCATAATCATGCCCTTCCAGCGGGGCGCCGAAACCCATCACCGTCTGTTTTTTCAGCAATTCAGCGCCGACGTTGGAAGTCATGATGATGATCGTGTTCCGGAAATCGATCTTGCGCCCTAACGAATCGGTGATTTTGCCGTCTTCGAGAATCTGCAAAAGCAAATGCATCACATCGGGATGCGCCTTTTCGATCTCGTCAAAAAGCACTACCGAATACGGACGGCGCCGCACGGCCTCGGAGAGTTGGCCGCCTTCCTCGTAACCGACGTAGCCCGGAGGCGAACCAATCAGACGCGAAGCAGTAAATTTTTCCATGTACTCCGACATGTCGATCTGAATCAATGCGTCAGAATCGCCGAACATGAACTCCGCGAGCGTGCGGGCGAGATACGTCTTACCAACGCCGGTAGGACCAAGAAACACAAATGATCCGATCGGCCGCCTCGGATCTTTTAAATCCGCGCGCGACCGGCGCAAAGCTTTGCTGATCGCGGTAACCGCTTCGTCCTGGCCAATCACGCGCTGCTTCATCTCGGACTCCATCATGAGCAGCTTTTGTGTTTCCTCCTGTTCCATGCGCTGGAGCGGAACACCTGTGACTTTCGAGATGATGTGCATCATGTCGTCTCCAGTCACCACGACCTCTTTCTCTTCTCGCTCCTCGCGCCATTTGTTTAGAATGCCATCGAGCTTTTCCTTGGTTTGCTTCTCTTTGTCGCGGAGCGCGGCAGCTTTCTCAAAATCCTGCGCTTTGATTGCCCCTTCCTTTTCCAACCGGATCTCCTCGATTTCCTTTTCGATGTCCTTCACATCGGGCGGACGCGTCATCGAATTAATGCGGGCACGCGCCCCTGCTTCATCCATGACGTCGATCGCCTTGTCGGGAAGAAATCGTCCCGTGATATAACGATCGGAAAATCTGACGGCTGTCTCGAGCGCTTCGTCGGTGAGTTTTGCTTTGTGGTGTGCTTCGTACTTGGGACGCAGGCCTTTCAGGATTTGAATGGCTTCATCGACCGTCGGCGCATCGACTTTTATCGTCTGGAAACGGCGTTCCAGCGCTGCGTCTTTCTCGATATACTTGCGGTATTCGTTCATCGTCGTGGCGCCGACGCATTGCAATTCGCCGCGGCTCAACGCGGGCTTGATGATATTCGATGCATCCATCGCGCCTTCGGCAGAACCAGCCCCGACGATCGTGTGCAGCTCGTCGATGAAGAGGATCACATTTTTGGAACGGCGTATCTCGTCCATCACCGCTTTGATGCGCTCTTCGAACTGGCCCCGGTATTTTGTTCCGGCAACCATTAACGCGAGATCAAGCGTAATTACGCGTCTGTCTCGCAACAACTCAGGCACATTCCCGTTTGCAATCTCCTGGGCAAGCCCTTCAGCAATTGCTGTCTTGCCGACACCTGCTTCGCCAATCAGAACAGGATTGTTCTTTGTTCGTCGGCAAAGCACTTGAATGACCCGCTCGATTTCATTGCGCCGGCCAATTACCGGATCGAGTTCGTCTTTCTTCGCCAAATCGGTCAGATCACGGCCAAACGCACGGAGCGCTGGCGTCTTGACGTCTTTCTTCGTCGGCTCGCCACCTTCCTGATCTGACTCGGCCGGTGTGAAATTCGGATCGAGCTCTTTGAGGATCTCGTTGCGCGTGCGTTCGATGTCGAGTTCAAGACTTTTCAGGACTCTCGCAGCGACGCCCTCGCCCTCGCGTAAAAGTCCAAGCAAAATGTGTTCCGTACCAACGTACGAATGATTGAGCGCCTTGGCTTCCTTGCCCGCGAGCGCCAGCACTTTTTTGACACGAGGAGTATAGGGAACGTTCCCAACCATCTTGGTTTCCGGTCCTGAGCCGACCTGTTTCTCCACCTCCATCCGCACGGTCTCCAGATCGAGGCCCATCTTCTGCAGAACGTTGACGGCGACTCCCTGGCCTAGTTTGATAAGCCCCAACAGGAGATGCTCGGTGCCGACGTAGTTGTGATTAAACCGGTCGGCTTCTTTGCGAGCAAGCGCCAGAACCTGTTGAGCCCGGGGTGTGAAATTATTCATCGTTCGATGGCACGACAACCGAGTCACCGCCCGCCTGCCTCGCCATCTTACTAATATCAGGTTTGGGAAAGAGTTTCAAACGCTCGCGAATAATTTGGGCGCGCAAATGGTCGCGTTCTTCAGCATTCAGCTTTTGTTGCGAGCTTTTCTGCAAATGCGCCGGTTGCGTTTCAATGAACAATTCATCGATTTGCAGGCGCCGATCTTCCGGAAACGCCCCCAAGTCCATCCCAAGTTTGATGATTGAGAGGAGGTTGAGCGCCTCCTTGGACGCCATGGCATGCGCATAGGTCAAAACGCCGTACGCGCGACCGATCTGATCCAAAAGGGTGTTTGGTTTTTTCTGAAGCAGTATTTGTCGCGCGTTGTGCTCCTTTTCGATGATGGTTTCAATTACTTTGCTCAGGCGACTGATGATCTCTTCTTCCTTTTCGCCAAGGGTGGTCTGATTTGAAATCTGGAAAAGATTGCCCATTGCCTCAGTGCCCTCGCCGTACAGACCGCGCACTGCGAGACCGATTTTGCTAACCGCTTGAATGACTTGATTGATCAATTCACTCAGGACAAGCCCTGGCAAATGCAACATCGCGGAGGCGCGCATTCCAGTCCCGACGTTCGTAGGACATGCGGTCAGGTATCCAAGGTGGGGATCGAAGGCGAAGTCCAGTTTGCCCTCGAGCGCGCTATCGATTTTATCGACCAGTTTAAACGCCTGTTTCAACTGAAGACCAGAGCGAATCGATTGCATGCGCAAATGATCTTCTTCGTTGATCATAATACTAAGGGTCTGCCGCCGATTCACGACCACCGCGCTTCCGGCACCCTTGGCGGCGTGCTCGCGACTGATCAGATGACGTTCCACAAGGACCTGTCTGTCCAGCGCCGACAGGTCCTGCAAGCTTTCCGCGAACGACTCCTGCATTTCAGGAAGCGCTTCCACGCGCGACCTGATCAATTCCAAAATCGAACTGCGCTCGGCCTTTTTCGCCCAACCCGGAAAAGGACGGTTGCGCAAGTTGCGTGCGAGCCGCACCCGGCTGCTAATTACGATTTGGTGATGAGGCCCCTCACCGCGCAACCACTCCCCGGCAGTAGCCAGCATATTGGAAATTTTCATGGCGACTTCAAGAGCTCGTTTTCGAGTTGTTTAATTTGATCGCGCAACGAAGCGGCCGTCTCGTAGTTCTCGTCAGCCACGGCTTTCTGCAGGTTCTCGGTCAAAGCACGCATCTGATGATTTAGTGCCACGGTCCGCTGCGCTCGCTCCGGGAATTTTCCAACGTGCTCGGTGCCCTTGTGCATGGCTTTTAAGAGAGAACCCAGTCCGTCCGCGAATGTAGCGTAGCATTCGCTGCAGCCGAGGCGTCCGGTTTTTTTGAAGTCAGCCTGACTAAACCCGCACACCGGGCATTTTTGGGTCGATGCGCCTTTTTCAATTTCTTCCGCTGCTCCGATGCCAAGCAGCAAATCAGCAAGCGCGAAACCGGTCGGATCTTGTACGCCCTTTTCCTTGGAGCATGCGTCGCACAGATTTACCTTCTGCATTTTGCCTTCCAGAATCTGCGTCAGGAAGACGGTCGCGTCATTGCATTTGCAAACATCACACAACATCTCGCTTAATTAGACCTTGTTGTTTTGGAAACATTCAACCCCAATATTTCCACGACGTTTCTGCGTCAGAGCCGGCTTTGCTCAATTTTTAGGCGAAAATTGGTGTACCGGTTTCGCGCGTCACCTGACGAAATCGCGCGATGATGCGCGCGGTGATAGGCCCCGGCTTTCCGTTGCCGATGGATCTCCCATCTGCCTTTACGACTGGGACAATCTCTGCGGCAGTGCCCGTGAGGAAGCATTCGTCAGCAACAAAAACATCATGACGCGTGATGTCAGTTTCCCGAACTTTGACGCCAAGTTCGGCGGCGATTTCAAACACCACAGAGCGCGTAATTCCTCGCAGCGCACCGGCAGCGACGGGAGGCGTGAAGATTTGGCCGTGTTTAAGGATGAAGATATTATCAGCAGTGCATTCGGCAACGTTCCCCGCGTCATTCAACATGAGCGCTTCATCCGCCCCCGCCAGATTTGCCTCAATCCGCGCCATCACGTTGTTTAGATAATTCAGCGATTTGACCGCCGGATTTAGCGCCGCCGAATTGCTGCGCCGTGTTGCGCAGGTCACGATAGTTAATCCTTTCCGATAAAAGTCTTCATGATAAAGGGCGATCGTCGCCGCAATGATAATGACGCTCGGAGATTTACATTGCGTCGGGTTCAGACCCAAATTGCCAATCCCGCGCGTGACCAGCAGCCGGATATAGCCGTCACGCAAATGATTTTGCCGGATCGTTTCTAGCACCGCCTCGGTCATGTCTTGCATCGTCATCGGAATTTCCAGACAGATCGAACGCGCTGAATCCCACAGCCGGAGAAGGTGTTCTTCGAGCCGGAAAACGCGCCCGTTATAAAAGCGAATTCCTTCGAAGATTCCGTCGCCATAAAGCAGACCATGATCGAATACGGAAATCTTCGCGTTGGCTTCCGAGTAGAATTTTCCGTCAATGTAAATCTTCGCATCCTTGACGCCGGTTGCCCGGCGCGGTCGACTTTCGACTGCTGGTTCGATTACTGCCTCGGCAGCAGGCTCGTGAATTTTCGGTTCGTCCAACACCGTCGCATCAGTGGTTTTCATAATCGCAGGAAAATCTCCAACGCTTAAGCGAGCAATTCAAGTTGCAAATGTGGCGACGTAAATTCGTTGAACCGTGAATCGTTGAGGATACCGATTCACGAATCTCAATTCACGAATCACTCCGACTTATTGCAACACGCCGTCTTTGATGTGTAATTGACGATCGCCTCGTGCGGCGAGCCGAGCATCATGTGTCACCACGAGGAGTGTCATTTTTCGCGAACGGGTCAGGTCCATCAACAGATCAACAATTGTATCCCCGGTTTTAGAATCGAGATTTCCCGTTGGCTCATCGGCGAAGATGATTTCGGGATTATTCGTTAACGCCCGCGCGATGGCCACGCGCTGTTGTTCGCCTCCTGAAAGTTCTGCTGGCAGATGATGCATGCGGCCAGCCAACCCAACGGCCGTCAAGCTTTCTTCGGCGCGTTCCCTTGCAGATTTTCCACCGATCATCCCGGGCAGTGAGACATTTTCCAGTGCAGTCAGCTCCGGCAGCAAAAAATATCCCTGGAATATGAAACCCATTTTCTGATTTCGAAAACGCGATTGTGAGGCAGACGTGCCATTGTAAAGATTTCGCCCCTCGAATTCGACCGTCCCGGACTCGGGGCGCTCCAAACCTGCGAGGGTGTAGAGAAGTGTTGTTTTACCTGCACCCGAAGCGCCGGAAAGAAAGACCGCTTCGTTGCGCGCAACCTCCATGGAGATACCGCGCAAGACTTCGATTCGGCGAGCCCCCATTCGGAATGATTGGAAAAGATCGCGAGCTACTAGTTGCGAAGTTGCCGTTTCCATCGAGGAAGGTTTGTTCTCTTATCTGCAGCAAACACGATGCTAAGACAAGAGCGTCTCGCTCGTATGTACGCAGAAAAGCCGCCGTTGAGCTAATCGACGGCGGCTTCCCGGCTAACAGAAGTCTGTTACGTCATTCCCAACGATTCCAGCGTCGGCTGATCGATTGCTGCTGTTTCTGCCAAGCCGTTGGCGCGCTGGTAATCCGCAATAGCGGAGCGCGTCTGCGGCCCAAGCAGACCATCTACTTCCCCCGGATTATAACCTTGTTCTTGCAGTGCGGTTTGGACATTTGCGATCACCTGATCGGGCGGCAAATTATTATAGCCGTATATAGGACCGTCATAGGCGTAGTAAGCATTGGGAGCGTAGCCCCAAGCCGGGATCCAGTATCCCGCGTTCCAGGCGTACCATCCGCCATATACAAAAACTACGCGGTTGTTGTAATGGCTCCTCCACCAGCCTTGGTCGTGCCACGCAGATCTGTAATTCCGGAAGGCCCAGTAATTCCTACCCTGCCAGTTTTGGCTGCCTCGGATGCGCCTGCCTTGCTGGAAATTGACAGCTGCGAATTTTGTCGGACGCGTGTTCGACGCCAAATTGAAACGCTGTGCCTTGTATTTTTTATTCGATTGAAACGCGGCGGCAGAAGCCGTGTTGCCTTTCCATTGCTTTGTCTTCTTGGAATAGGCTGCAGAGTTCGTGTATCGATTAGCTTGGGCATTCTGTGCGGTGATTTGCTGAGAACCCTTCTTGACCTTTTTCACGTTCGAGCCCGATTGATAATACTGTCTGTTCGTTCCCTGTTGCGCTTGTTTTGTTTTCTTAGTCGCATATCGACCAGCTTGCGTATTCTGTGCCGCGACTTGCTGGGAACTCTTTTTCACCGGTTTTACATTCGTTCTCGACTGATAAACCTGATTATTGACGCCCTGCCGCCCTTTTGCCTTTTGATATGATGTTGCCGTTGAGGCTGGCTGATAGCGCTTGGGCGCCGCCTTCTTAGCTCCGCCCGCAGGACGCGCATATTGCGTCGGTTGAGCCTGTCTAGTCTTCTGCGCTTGCTTCTTTGCTTTCTTGTCATTTTGCGCAGCGCCTGCGGAACAGGCGAGCGCAATGCTGCAAATTAAAATAAGGAATGTTCTCATAATTTTTTCAGTTCGAAGTGTTAGACCCTTTGCGTGGGCGATTTATTCAACGCCCAGCGGCAGGTGTCCAGCACAGTTTTCCGGGTGGTTGGCATAAGGCCAACATGGAAATGGTGGTGTTCATAATGTTTTGGATACCAAAAATGCTAAGCTTTCTCTTTCTAGCCCGCGGAAATTCCGAAGGGTCTTCACTTATTCAACGTCACAGCGTCATTTGTTGGATGTCTTTCGTGAGTTAGAAACAAGCCTTGGTCGTTCTTTGTGGTGATGTGAAAACAAAGGCCGCACAGCCAATTCGCCATGCGGCCTTTGAACAGCGTGGCTTGTTTTTATGCCACGCCCAACGTTTGCAAGGTCGGTTGATCAACCGCAGACGTAACCGCTAACCCATTGTCGGCCTGAAACGCCGCCAATGCGGCACGCGTTTGCGGCCCCATGGCACCGTCGACAGCTCCGGCATAATAGCCTTGGTCTCGCAATGCGACTTGGACGTTTACAACGACTTGGTCGGGCGTCAGATTTGCATAGCCGGTGTAAATAGGTCCGTCATACGGATACCAGGCGTACGGGTCATAGCCCCAGGCTGGATACCAGTAGCCAGTATTCCAGTACCACCACCCGCCCAACACAAACACGATGTGCGAATGGTGGCCTCTCCACCACCCACGATCATGCCAAGTCCGGTTGTAATTATGAAACGCAGCATATCTCGCATCATTGAAACGAGCGCCTCGCCAGTTGTTGGTGACGCGGACATTTCCTGCTCGATTATGCAACACGTTACGCGCCAGACTGAGATTTCTCTGCCGATTCACCGCCAGATTTTTGCGAGCAGCATTTCTGGTGGCCTGAGCTACGCGCCCGTTCCGCGTTT
>QHPC01000047.1 GCA_003218915.1 Verrucomicrobiota bacterium | reverse complement strand
ACGTGGCTCCCTGCGACTGAATGAAGGCTCGGCGACTATGCGTAGTGCTTGTGGTGGCGCCTAACGAGAAAGAGATAAGACACGACTAGTGTTGAACAACATTACAGCGGGAGTGCGTGAGCACGAAAACGCGAATCGCACAAGGAAAGCCGGGCACTGGATGGAATCCAGGGTGTCGTGGCAAATGTACTGAACTTGCTTTGGTGGTCCGAGCGCTTCACTTCGAATTCTGTTTCCTAATGCATTGCACCCAGCGCTTGGCCAATTCTTTAACCCTGTCCGTATCGTTCGTGTCCTTTACACCGTCGTAAACGTACAAGGACAGCGACTCGCCCTTAATTTGAAGCGCTACATTGATCGCTGCGGTTTGCAAATCGCGTTTAAGAGCTGGCTCAGTAAGCTTGACCACAGTGCCAATCGAGATGGAATCCGAAGTCTCATCGACGATCCCCAGCGACGCCTGGCCACGGGATTCAAGAAGTGACGCAAGCTTGGTATGATCGGGAATATTTCCGTTCTTTGAATGCACGTAATGCTTGAAATCTGCGAACTCTTCCGTCGAAAGCGTTCGCCCTTTCTGAGCGATTAAATACCGACTGAAACCCTTGTGTTGTCCATTCTGATAGCGTTCCCACTCTTCAACAGGAACAAAGTAACCAATCGTTTGAACGCTCGGAGGGTAGCCTTGGGTTAGCATGACGCATAACTGAAAGTCGTGAGAGCATACGTCTACAAATCCGGGCAAGGGAGCAACGTCAACAGAGCTACGACCACGCGCATCTCGAAACGAGCCGCACGAATCTCCGCAAACGATAGAGCCACCGAGCGAGAACAGCATGCTACTGCGAACGCAAACTTCATGCTCGCACCGGCACGCTGGCGGTACGCTCGAGTTTGCCCCAGCTGACCCAGGCGCCTTTGATCGCGCGCAGGATCGCTTTCCAGATGCAGTAACTGAGCATCGGCCGGTAAATCAATCGCATCGGTAAAATGCGCCAGGCGCGCAGAATTGGTTCGCGTTCCAGGATACAGGCGAGCGTCTACCATCGGGGTAATGGCTACGAGGATGATCTGGAAAAACCAGATGCTTGGTAAACTAAACCAGCCCAGCGCGCGATAGTTCCAGTTGAACACCATGTCTCGATGTTTCCAGAGACATTGCAGGGTGCCATAAGCCCAGCGAAACCGTTGCTTCGCGAGTGTGCGCACGCTTTCGGGCGCTTCCGTCCATGCGATGGCATCGGGCACATAAACGATGCCTTGTCGATGTCTTTGTAGCGCGAGCGTGAGATCGGTGTCTTCGGCAAGCGTTTGTAAACTCAGACCGCCGGCTTCATCGATCGCGTCTTTGCGGATGGCGCTGATGGCGCCCGGCACGACGGTAATGCAGTTCCAGCGGTTGTAAGCGCGCCGATCGAGATTAAAACCGCAGGTGTATTCCAATGCCTGACAACGCGCGATGAACGTGCGCAAGTTCCCGACTTTGGCGTGACCCGACACTGCCCCGATGCGCGCGTCAGCGAACGGTTCGAGCAACCGCGGGAGCGTATCGCGCTGACATTGCGTGTCGGCATCAATGAAAACAACGATGCTGTGACGCGCGGCGGCGAGGCCGCGTTGCAGGGCGCGCGCTTTCCCACGGTTTTCCTGTTGCAATAACCGAACACGCCGATCGCTGTTCGCAACGCGCTCAACTTCTTCAGCGGTTTGGTCACGCGAACCGTCATCGACAACAACGACTTCGATTTCGCCTTTGTAATCTGTCGCAAGAAGGGTGCGCAAGGTTTCGGCGATCACTTTGCCTTCGTTGTAGGCTGCAATCACGACACTGATCGGTTCCGCGAAATCCTTTCTTGGTCCGCGTCGAAAACGATAAGCGAGCCAGATGACAATCAGCGTGCGAACGACCACAAGCGCCGTCGCCACAATCATGAACGCCCAGAGGAATTCCTCGATGCTATGGTAAACTCGAAATCCGGTTCTGCTCACCAAACGGGTGAGAGATTGCCCATTGTTTTGCACGACTGGCATGATCGCGTCGCGCGTCGTACCCAGTAGCGTGCTCAAAGGCACCACGGTGTCGCCTCGCGTATGCAGCCAATCCAAAATGCGCGGAAGCGCTTCCACCGTCTGCGAACGATCCCCGCCCGCATCATGCAATAAAATAATGCTGCCATCGCGCCGTTGTTGTTTCACCCGCTGCAGGATGATGTCCGCTCCGGGTTTCGCCCAATCCTGCGGATCGATACTTTCCAGAACGACGAGATAATTGAGGTCTTCTGCGATCTTTAGCGGAGTCAGATCGGTCAATTGGGTCGGACTCGAATCAGCAGCGTAAGGCGGGCGAAACAATGTAGTGGCCCGGCCTGTTATCGTTTCGAGCAGAAGCTGTGTCGCATTTAACTCCAGCCGAATGTGCTCGGGCCAGCAGAGCGCCAGGTTCGGATGATAATAAGTGTGGTTTCCGATCTCGTGTCCTTCGTTGACGATGCGGCGAACAAGCCCCGGGTAGCGTTCCGCGTTTACGCCCACGAGGAAAAATGCGGCTTTCACGTTTGCAGCCTTGAGAATGTCTAAGATCTGCGGTGTCCATCGTGGATCAGGGCCGTCGTCGAAAGTGAGCGCGACTTGATGCTCGCCGGCAGCGCCCTGGTGATAGAGGGTTGGGAATTCCGCAAACTTCACGTATTTCGCCGTGAGATAACCATCGGCGTCCACGGCGAGCTTTCGCAATCCGTCGGTGCGTTCCTCGTCAACGGTTACAATCTCGCCATCGCCGACGTCGGTTATTGTGTCCGTTGATTTTATCACTTCGAGCGCTTGCTGCGTCTGATTGTCGAATTTGAAATCCCGCGGAACATTTAACGCATCCCAAATTGTAGGGTCTTCGCTGCCGAGCCGATAAAGCGCGAATCCGCCGGCCTTTTTGTCGCGCACTTCGCGCAATTGGTTAAGAAACGTCACCGCATCCAGGAACCAGACGGCGTGCTCCTTGTCTTCATCCTGAAAATAAAAATACGGGCTGTATCCCGGTCCCTGCACTTCCGCGCTCTTGGTTTCAGCATCGTTAGCGCGGCTCATCGCTTCCGAAAAGCTGATCATCTCGGCTTTTTTCGCGCCGATTGTCCAATCGTATCCGTAAGCGCCGATGGCGATGATCCATTGCTTGGTGTCGGAATCTTCCAGCAGGACGTGGACCCAACCTTCAAACCACGAACGCGAGGCCACAGGTCCTGGCGGATCGGTGTCGGACGTTTCGTCAAATAACATCGCCACGAAACGATCGACGTTGTCGGAAAGCGCCTCGAAATCGATGTAATCCAATTCCTGACCAGGCTGAACGCAGAGCCAAAGCTCCTTGTTATCGTCGTGCAACGCGTCAGCGAACTTGTCGATAAATCCAGTGATGTCTTTCTTGTAAGCCGGATCGATTTGCTGCCAGTCGACTACAACGCCCGCTGCTTTCGCTTTGCGCAAAACGGCAAGCACACGCTGGATAAAGCGGTCCTGTCGTTGCGCCGGCCCGTGCGCCAAATTTTCAATCGCTTCCGGCTGCCAGATGTCGCCGACGAGGTTCGTCAGTAGCGGCATCAGCGCAATCCCCTTGCCTGCGCAAAATTTCAATAGCCGGGTGTCTCCGTCGATTTGTAAATCGCCCAAGCCGTTGATCACCGTCATCCATTCCGGACAGAGATGTGTAATCTGCCCTGCGTGTTGCTCGAGTGACGCGTAGCTGTACGGATCGCCATTGCTGTAGAATGCCAGACGGACTTCGTTATTTGGCGATTTCTTCCGCGGCCGCGCAGTGGGAGCGGGCGCGGCCCCGGCGAGCTTTCTGGCCGCTTGTCGAGCTGCGGCAAATTTCTGCCACAGCACCGAACTTGGAGACGGCTGGTCAGCCGGATTCTGTTTTTGCAACGCTTTCAACTGACCTTTCAACTGCCGCAGGGAAAACGGCACATTCATTTTCGGCGCAACGAAAAGCGTCTGGACAAACACGACCGTCCCCAGAAAGAAGAGGACACCAGCAACGAGCAGAATCAGGCGCAGGCGCGGCCAGCGCTTTCCCGTCGGATCGGAGAAAACGAACGGTGTGACTTCTTCTGGAGGGGACCCCTGCATGCGGTGCCTACAATCGCTCAGACGCTAGAATAATAAAATCGGATTCGTGAAGCTGTAGCGGCGCTCTATGAGCGCCGTCAGCTCGGAAACGCGATTCATCGGCGGTCATAGCCCGCCGCTACAGCTCCTGTGAAACCGCTCTAAAAAAAATTTCGAACCCGCCGTAGTAGCGAAGCGTTGGACGTTGAGCGCCTGTCGCGCCGTAGCCTTGCGGAGGCGGATTGGGCGTTGAAAGTTAAATCGCTACCATGCATATCACACCCGATACACTGCCCACCGGACACGCCGGTATTGCCGCGCGTCTCAAAAAAAGTCCTACTATCCATTCCAGCGCGTGGGTTGTCCCAGGCGCAACAGTGATTGGCGACGTGATCCTTGAGGAAGAATCGAGCGTTTGGTACGGCGCCGTGCTTCGAGGGGATATCAATCGAATTGTAATCGGTCCGCGCTCGAACATTCAGGATAATGCCGTTGTTCACGTCGACACCAATTATCCGACAACCATGGGCGAACTGGTGACCATCGGTCACACCGCGATCGTGCACGCATGCAAAATCGACAATGAAGTACTGATAGGTATGGGCGCCATCATTCTTGACGATGTGGAAGTCGGCGCGCGCTCCATTATCGGTGCCAACGCTCTTGTCACCATCGGGACAAAAATTCCGCCCGGCTCACTCGTGCTTGGATCGCCGGCGAAAATCCGCCGTCAACTGAGCCTTGATGAACAAAAGGATATCGCTCGATGGGCGTGGAGCTATGTCGAAACAGCGAAGCAATATCGCGAATTTTGCTGAACAACCCGCAAAACCGGGGAACAATAGTCACTTTATGAAAAGTATTGTCGGCTCTGTAGTAGTTATTCTCTTCGCCACGGCCTTTTCTTTGATGCGGTCATCTGCTGAAGAGACGCACCCTGGAGACATGCATCTTTATCCTGCTGCAAGTATTGAGTGGAAAGCGGGGCCAGCGGCTTTACCTCCTGGCGCAAAGATGGCTGTGCTCGAAGGCGACCCAACGAAAGAGGGCCCGTTCGTGGTGCGATTTCAGTTTCCTGAGGGCTATCATATCCCGCCGCATACCCATCCGAAAACCGAGCGGGTCACGGTGATTTCGGGTACTCTTTACCTTGCGACCGGAGAAGCGCTGGATCGCAACAGCGCAAAAAAACTTCCGGCTGGCTCCTTCGGTTATTGGCCTGCTGGCATGAAACACACAGCTTGGTCCGAAGGCGAGACGGTCATTCAACTCCATGGGATCGGCCCATGGCAGATCAACTACGTCAATCCCGCTGATGATCCGAGGAACGCAAAGAAGTCGCCCTGATTCGATCCCACACCCCGGAAACCGGTCTGGAGGCGTCTGTGTCAGACGCCTCCCATCGCTGGTGTTTCGCGGAAAAGCCCTACAAGTTCCGCGCGGCTTCTCGCGCTTTCTCGCGCAATAACTCCGCAGCGTGTTTCATCTGCTCCTTCTCGCTCATCTCAGGCCGAGCGAGTTGATAAACATCATCGAACAACTCATTCACCTGTCTGTCTCCGTTGTCGCGTCCCACAATCGCGAAAACTTTCTTGCCAAGTTTGCGCGCCAATCTCGCAACGCCAGCGGGCGTTTTTCCCTCCAAAGTTTGCCGATCCAAGCTCCCCTCGCCCGTGATGACAACGTCGATCTCTTTCATTTTTTTTTCGAGCCCGACCGCTTCTGCGACGACATCGAAACCAGGTTGAATCGTTGCATCGCAGAAACTCATCAGGCCAAATCCGAGTCCACCCGCCGCGCCTGCGCCAGGCTTATCTCGAAAATCAAAACCAAATTCCTCGGCAACAACATCTGCCAGCCTGGAGAGCCCCTGTTCCAGGAAGCTGAGCTCACTTTCGCTCGCGCCTTTTTGCGGACCAAACACTCGCGTGGCCCCGTTTTCGCCGAGCAACGGATTGCGCACGTCAACGGCTGCAATAATTTTTAACTGTGGAGGCGGCCGTGTCGGCTGCGTCGTCGAACTCGCAAGCGACACGGTCCGAGCCGGACTGGCATTCGCCGCTACAGGAGCCTCAATTCGGGTGAGTTCTGTTAGCTCGTTGACCGCTCCGACCAAGTTCTCTGTACCGACGAAGAATCGGTATCCAATCGCCCTGGCCATTCCCCATCCGCCATCATTTGTCGCGCTGCCACCCAGACCGATGACGATTTCGTTCGCTCCTCGATTCGCCGCATTCAAGATCATTTCGCCAACACCAAATGTGGTTGCACGAACGGGATCTCGTTCGTCTTCAGATAACCGTCGCATTCCGGCGGCCTCGCTCATTTCCATCACCGCCAGTTTGCCATCCTCGATCCATCCGTAACGCGCCTCGATCTCGCGCCCGATGGGATCGTGTGCTCTGCATTTCAACCACGAACCGCCGCGCGCTTCGCAAATCGCTTCCGCCGTTCCTTCCCCTCCGTCCGCCATCGGCACGATTTCGATTTCAGCATCCGGCAATACGTCGCGCAGGCCTTTTGCAATATTTTCCGCGATGTCCCGCGCGTTGAGCGCGCCTTTGAATTTATCGGGAGCGATCAGAATGCGCATTGCACCTTCACTGCCGATCCGATCTTGTCATTCCGAGCGAAGCGCAGCGGAGTCGAGGAATCTCTTGCCACGCAAAAAAATAGTAAGAGATGTCTCGACTTCGTTCGACATGACACGATCCAGTCACGCCTTCAATTTCTTTTCCAAGATTTGGCCAACCAACTGCGGATTAGCCTTCCCTTTTGATAATTTGATTACCTGCCCCTTAAGAAAATTGAGGGAGGCAACGTTACCGGCCTTGAAATCTGCGACCGGTTTGGCGTTCGCGGCGATCACTTGGTCGCATAATTTTTCGATCGCGCTCAAATCGCTCAGCTGCTCGATCCCCTTTTCTTTCACAATCGCAATTGCAGTTCGTCCACTTGCGAACATTTCCGCGAAAACTTCCTTGCCTTGTTTGCCGCTGATTTTTCCGCTGTCGATCAGGTCGACCAACTCATCAAGCGCTTCGGGTGGAATCGGACAATCGTTGATCGTCTTACCCGCGATACTCAGTGCGTTCTGCAGATCGTTCAGAATCCAGTTAGCGATATTCTTTGGTTTCTTTGCGCCTTTGGCTGCCGTTTCAAAGTATCTTGCCAGATCGAGATCATTCGCCAGCACAGCGGCATCGTACGGGCTCACCTGGTATTGCCGGACGAAACGCGCGCGTTTGGCCTTCGGCAACTCAGGCACGCGCTGTCGCACTTCGGCCAGCAGAATCTCGGTCTTTACCGGCACAAGATCGGGGTCCGGGAAGTAGCGATAATCATGCGCGAATTCTTTTGTGCGCATCAGAAACGTTTCGCCGGTTGCGTCATTCCAACCACGTGTCTCTTGCTGAAGTGTTTCGGCGTTCTCCAGCGCAGCGATTTGACGCCGGATCTCGTAAGCCAGCGCGCGTCGCACCCCGCTGATCGAATTCAGGTTTTTGATCTCGATCTTGGCTCCAAGCTCAGTCTGCGACTCCGGTCGCACCGAAATGTTGCAGTCACAGCGCAGTTGCCCCTTCTCCATGTCGGCGTCACTTACCGCGGCGTAGATTAAAATTTGTTTAAGCGCAGTGAGAAACGCGAACGCTTCCTCCGGCGAGTTGATTTCCGGTCGCGTCACAATCTCCATCAAGGGTGTACCAGCACGATTAAAATCGATGCCCGTGCTGTTCTCGAAGTGAAAGCTTTTCGCCACGTCTTCCTCGACATGAATACGCACCAGACGCACTTCCTTGTCCGGCGTGACGATATTTTTCTGCGCGTCCTTGGGGTAAGCCAGATCGTGTAGTGGGACAGCACCATTGGTGCAAAGCGGCATGTCGTACTGTGAAATCTGATAGTTCTTCGGCATGTCCGGGTAGAAATAATTTTTGCGATCGAATTTGCAGATCGGAGCAATATCGCATCCGAGCATCAGTCCGGTGAGCACCGTCATACGCAACGCCTCATGATTCATCACCGGCAGGGCGCCGGGCAGACCGAGGCACACCGGGCAAGTGTGCGTGTTCGGTTCCGCTCCGAACTCAACCGGAGAAGCGCAAAACATTTTGGAGCGCGTCTTTAGCTGGACGTGCACTTCCAGACCGATGGTAGTGGTGTATTTGATTGCCACGTTAAAAATTAACCACGAATCGACACGAACTCATTTCAGTCTGTTAGAGACCTAGCAGTGATCGGCCAAATTCATCCACAGACCGATCAAAGCCCAAGCACACAGCAGTAAGACTAACCGTGTCCGCCATGATATGTGCCGCGATGTTCGCCCATAGATTGCGCCGCTGCTGCAGGAAAAGAAAACCAAGTAATAATCCGAGCGTTCCAGTGACCAGCATTCCAGCGACACCTTGATACCAATGTGCCAGGCCAAAGATGCCCGCGCCTACAAGACATCCCGCTATACGGGCCGCATTGGAGTTTCTGAGCAACTTACCAATACGCGTAATAAGATAGGCGCGGTAAACAACTTCCTCGCAAAATCCGGCGGTCAGCCAAATCAAAGGCAGTAACTTTAGCAGCGCAGTAACGTTGCCACGGAGATAATCGAAACGAGTGAGATCACGCCGAATGCCGGTGATATATTCGATCATCGGCGTCACCAGCAATCGGTTCAGAAAGAAAAGCCCAATGCCGAAGCCAACCCCAAGCGCAAGCGTTCGCCAAACTCTCCGCGGTCGTTCCAGCCCCAACTCTGCAATTGCCGGCGCGGGTTCGATCCACACCAGAACAAATGCCAGAAGTGCTCCCGCGATTTCCGGCGCCGCCGGCGCATAATAGGTAACGGCAGGAACAACAATGACGCCAAAAAGAGCAATGATCCTTTCGCGCATTGATAGTCGCTAGCAGTACACTTCAAGACCGATCGTGGCGATGTACTTTATTGTCGCAACGCGAATCAACGCGAACTGACACTGATCGCGGAAACGTGTGTGCAGCAATGGCATTTGGAATTCGTGTTCATTCGTGTCTATTCGTGGTTACTCTCTCTTCCAGCGCGTAATCAAGCGCGCGTTGAATATCGAATTTCCTGATGCGCTCGGCGAGCACCGGATCGTTTGCCACTTCAATGACGCGCGGATTTTGAAGGAGATCGAGGAAGCGTCCCTGGGCGATGAGGTCCGCGATTTCCGGATCGCTTCGTAACGCGACAATTTTTGGATGCTCGGCCAATTCGCGCGCACCGGGGAACGTCAAAAATTTCTGCGCCCGTTCCGGATTGGAAAAAACGCTCCCCGCTTTCTCCAGCATTTGGTACGTTCTCTGCGAAACCGGGTCAGTGTTCTTAAGCACGCTTCCAAGCAAGCCCAGTTCCAGTGAATTCTTCAGGCGTGCCAGTGATGTCGCCAGTGTCAGCGTGCGGTCTTCTGATTCCGAAAGAAAACGGCGGCGCACCTCGAGCGCACGCGAGGTTGGGTCTTGTGCATCGTGCGTCGCGGCGCCAGACCGGCCGCCAGCCTGCCCTTCCGCCAGTGCGCCGACTGTTCGCACACTTGCAACAGTCAGCCAAAGCAGAAAGAGACCGAAAAACAATCCAAGAATTGCGCCTGCAAAACCGTAAATTAGATAGAGCAATCCGGATTCTTGTTGGGAAGTTCGCTTGAACAAAATAGCCCCGACGCCGCCTACAAGCATGTATGCGGCGATCGCAAGTATAGCGCCGCATAAGATCGACAAAACAGGATCAGGCAT
>QHPC01000346.1 GCA_003218915.1 Verrucomicrobiota bacterium | reverse complement strand
ATACAATTTCTCCCGGAATTACGGACACAGACATGAATCCTTCCATCCGGGACAAGGATTCCGAGGCGGTGGAACGGGTCGCTGCCATGACGGCGCTCGGTCGCCCCGGAGGTCCAGCTGACATCGGCGACGTCGTGGCGTTTTTCGCTTCGGACGACGCGCGCTGGATTACAGGACAGACCCTCGACGTCAACGGCGGCTTGTTCCTGGGACCGAAAGAACAATGATCACTAAATGGGAATGAAACAGGATTGGAGCAGGACTCTTTATCAATCTTGCGAATATCGGAAGACGAGGAAATGAACATGAAAATATCTTTCATTGGCGGCTGCTCTTGCGGAGCAATTCGTTACGAATCCACCGCTGAACCAATCATGACGTTCAAATGCCATTGTCGCGACTGCCAGCAGGTGACTGGCAGCGGATTCGCTCCGGGAATGTTGCTGCCGCGAACGGCATTTCGGCTAACGCGCGGACAATTGCGCTACAATCTTACGCCCAGTATCAGGCGCGGGAAACATAAACGCGGTTTTTGTCCAGAATGCGGATCCCGAATTACGGGAGGCGAATTTGAAGGAGAGAAATCGCCGTTTGTGGGAATCTTGGCGGGCTCCCTTGATGACCCGAGTTGGTTCCAGCCACAGATGGATATTTTTGTTTCCGATGCGCAGCCGTGGGATCAGATGGATCCTAAAATTCCAAAATTCGAGCAATACCCGCCCATACCAACAAAGGAGTAATTAGAATGCAAAAGATAACGCCGTTTTTGTGGTTCGATCATCAGGCCGAGGAGGCAGCGAAATTTTACACCTCCGTTTTTAAAAATTCTAAGGTCGGCAGAATTCTGCGCTACGATGAGGCGTCAGCAAAGGGCGCCGGGCGACCGGTGGGATCTGTGCTGACTATTGAGTTCGAGATCGCCGGCCAGAAATTCACTGCGCTCAATGGCGGTCCGGAGTTTAAATTTAACGAGTCGATCTCGTTTGTGGTGAACTGCGAGACCCAAAACGAAGTGGATTATTTTTGGGAGAAACTGATGGCAGATGGCGGACAGGAATCGCAGTGCGGTTGGCTAAAGGACAAATTCGGCGTGTCGTGGCAAATCACTCCAACGGTTTTGATCGATATGTTGAACGACAAGGACGCGAAGAAGGCCGAACGGGTCATGAAGGCGATGATGCAAATGCAGAAGATCGACATCAAAACGCTAAAGGAAGCGTACGCAGGGAAATGAAATCCAAGCCGCGAACGATTGACGAATACCTCGCAGGCGTAAACGCTGATCAACGCATCGCTCTCGAGAAACTTCGCAAAACAATTCGCGCGGCCGCGCCCCGGGTTGAGGAGTGCATCAGTTATGGAATTCCTGCGTTTCGTCTGAATGGACGTTCGCTAGTTTTCTTCGGCGCATGGACGAATCACTGCTCGTTCTATCCAGGCAGTTCCGCAACGCTGAAAAAATTTCAGGGCGATCTAAAAGGTTTTCAGATTACAAAGGGTACAATTCGCTTCTCGCTCGATAAGCCGCTGCCGCTGGCGCTGGTGAAAAAACTGGTCAAAGCACGGATAGCGCAGAACCGGATTTAACAGGCTCATGCCGAAATTCAGCCCACGCCGTTTAGCACAGCGATCATATGAAGCTTTCGCTGCAGACGATCGGAAATTTTTTGAGCAGCATCTTGCTGAGGATTTTACTTTCTCGAGTCCGCTCGATGTGGGCCTGGATCGTGCTGGATATTTCGCGAGATGCTGGCCCGGAGCCGGGCATGGTCAAAAGTTCAATTTTTTGCGGTTGATCGAACACGACGATGAAGTCGTTGTAACCTATGAAATGACGAAGCCGAATGGAGAGAAAGGTCGCAATACGGAAATCCTACGAATTAAAGACAACAAAATTATCAGTGTAGAGGTCTATTTTGGTTGGGACGTATCCTCCGACACATTCGATCACCAGAAAGCATCTCATAACTGACGGTTGTCATGTTGAGCGGAGCGAAACATTTCTGGGTACTGCTGTGACGGACCAATTCAGAAGAATCAGGGATTCTTCGCTTCGCTCAAAATGACAACATGAGATAGATAGGAGAAAAATATGAGCAAGGTTCG
>QHPC01000046.1 GCA_003218915.1 Verrucomicrobiota bacterium | reverse complement strand
GATAAAAATTGAAATTTTCCCTCTGTCGCCGATGTCTTCTAAGCTGGCCGGCCAGTTTACACTTATAAAAAGGTTGAGAATTACGGGTCCAACCGGCTCGCTCTTAGGTGTCTGAATCTCGATCACATTTCCGTCCGCTTGTCCGGCGCCGGCTTTCACCTCGCAATTCAATAATCTCCCGACTTCTTGCAAACTTCGAAAGAATCGTTTCGCCTCTACCTCCTGACTCCAAAAGACGGTGATCACTCGGACATTAAAAGGACGAAGCGCTGTTGCCCAGGCGGTAATCTGGTCCTGTGTCAGGGGCGGCCATTCATCCGTCGTCAATGCTGGGGCATGGGTTTGCTGTCGGCAAAGATTAAGTTGTGTTTGCAGTGAATACAGCTGATTCGGAATGTACCCGTTAAATAAAATCCAACTGGCGGCTCCGCCTCCTAGGAGGAAAGCTCCGACCGCGACTGAGACGACGACAGGAAGAGGGTGGGTTTCTACGAAAGTTACCAACGATGATGTGTTCTTGGTTTCAGGCATGGCGGTGCTTAAGAAATTATGCACGAAACAGCGCGTACGCGTAGATACTTTTGCATTTCCCTGAGGCGTTCAGCTACAAGACACAGAAATCGCGATTGAAGCGCAGAACTGTTCCCGCCTAGATTTTTTGGCTACACCGTTTTGGGCAATGCCAAAAAGGTGTTTTTTTTTGACGACATGTTGCAGACACAACTGTTCGATGACTCTAGCCCGAAGGGGCTCATTAATCAGCGTTTTCTGACGACGATGATTCAGTTCGCGTCGCAGCTGGCTCTCTCCGATGGCCAGAAAAAGGAATTGCTGAATGCGTTGGTGCTACAGGCTAAGAAGCTGTTAGCGATCTGGATTCATTATGACCGTTTCGCGAAGGAGGTTGACAGGTTGAAACCAGAGGCACCGATTTATGAAAAAGCAGCAACCGGGCATGTAGCGGTCTCATATTCGCAGGAGTTATATCTAGAGTTCGACGAATTTCTTGTGCAGTACAAGAGTAGCCTGGACTATTTGGCAAAGCTGCCCGCGACGCCCCTAGGGTGGAACAAGTGGAATCCGCGAACATTTGGTGATCGGGGCAAGAGAATTATCAAAATGCTTCGAAGCGTGCTAGCTAAGTCGAAAAAATTTCTGACTGATCAATTTGAGACCCTGATTTTCGAAAAGCACCGGGCTGACATTGAACTGGTTGTGGAAATGCGAGACAAAATTAATCACTTTGTTACGGGCGGTATTCCGTACGAAAACTTTAGGGTTATAGGAATAAGGCAAGGTGAAAAGGTCGAATATCGGGTTCCTATGTGGAGCGAGGAACAAACGATAAGTGACTTTATGAGCGTTGTTTTCATAATCACTTAAAGTTCTGTGAAGACTTTATCGTCTTTTTCTTTCATCTGTACCTAAAGCCGGGCTGGGGCTTTCTCCACCGGCCGGTGGCGCCAGATTCAACAGTGTCTCCGTGGGTTTTGATACCAGAAGCTGCCTTGCCTCTGTACGTGGGCAAACCTGGAAGCTTTTCGGAAAGCGCGGGAGAATCTCAGGGTAATGTTTGATTAAGCATCTGGGAATTCGCGCCGAATGGTCGCAAGCACGTCCCCGAATATTTCCTTTATATTGTCGAACCGAATTTGTTCGATCCCGTGAATGTTCGAAAACTCGGTTACACCATTTTGAAGGAGCACGATAGCACGGTTGAATCCGAGCCGGCCCTGAAAGAAGCCAGCTTCGTGCACAACGTTTAGTCTCGGATGTAACTCACCTTCGAGCGTTGTGTCATCCCCTGTCATTACCAGAAAAGCTAGGGAAGATTCCTCTACCATCCCCTCCAAAATGTCGCGAATCGCGTGGCCCGCTCGCGCTCCAATCTCGTAGGCTATTATCTCAAATCCATGCTTGTCTCGAAGGTGATCGCGGAGTTCCTTCCAAACAGCGGTGGGTCCGTGTCCAATGAATATTACCGGACTTTCGGTTTCGGTTGCTGCGAACTCTTCCTTGGGGAGGAGTGATTGTTGTTTATTAGCCTCGAACACCTCCATCACAGCTAGTATTTGTGGCCAGCGTTCGGCTCTGATCTCCACACTAACCCATGGTTGGGAATATGCGCCTCCGGGATGGGTGTGAACAATCAACGATCCGGCATCGTACCAGCGATGGTATGTGACGTCATCAGAGTTCTTTCGATAGTCGGCAAAAAACTCTTGTTCATCATCATGTCCCCGATCCGCCCCGTCGACGACGACGCTCAAACTCAAATGCGGTCGTAGTTTGCCATTGGGGTTAATCTTTTGATCGAATACGGCTACTACCTGCTTGATGACGTCTGCTGGAAATCGTGTTCGCGAATATTCCCTTTTTCTCGGATTTCATTGAATTACGTGGATCGTCATTCAGCTACTGCAGTGCTGGGATTGGACGCAGGCACACTTTTGAGGAAAAAGCGTGAGATCGCAACAGAATCGAATAGTGCTGCGAACTTTTGGTGCGTCACGCTTTGTGTCACTCGGCCAGCTAAAAATGGGCAGATTTCTGATTACCTGCAACGATTCGTAACAATTATTCAACAGCTTTGAGTAAAGTGGTTTGCGCACTGTTGACGACATCAGCGAATTCCTACAAGAATGCCGTTTTGGCCTTAGGAAACCTCCGTTCTATCCGTTGAACTACGGGAACAATGATCTGCAAAGAATAAACGACTCGAATGGAGTTGGGCAAGATAGTGTTGTGGCGTGCGCAGCGATTCTCCGAAGGCGAGCTTTGCTTTCGACCCTCGGCGGTCTAAATTGAGAGTATCTTGTGACGGGCGTTTCTGTTTGAATCTGTATGTCCGCCGAGCTCCAAAAAGAAATCGAGCTGGAGATTGCGCACATTTTGCTAATCGACGTGGTCGGTTATTCGAGGTTACTGGTTAATGAGCAGATTGAGCTGCTCCAGCAACTGAATCGAATTGTGCGGAGCACCGAATGTTTTCGAGCGGCGGAAAGCAAGGGCAAACTCACTCGGGTGCCAACCGGTGATGGGATGGCGCTACTTTTTTTCCGCAGCCCGGAGCAGCCAGCGCAATGTGCGCTGGAGATTAGCCAAGCGTTGAAGGATTACCGGCACATCGAATTACGCATGGGAGTTCACAGCGGGCCGGTCAATCAAGTTACCGATGTTAACGACAGGCCGAACATCGCCGGAGCGGGAATCAACGTGGCGCAGCGGGTAATGGATTGCGGCGATGCCGGTCACATTCTTTTGTCGAAACGTTTGGCGGATGACTTAGTGGAGTACCGACACTGGCGGCCTTATCTGCACGATCTAGGCGAATGTGAAGTGAAGTACGGGTTGCGGTTGCACCTCGTCAATCTGCACAAAGACAATCTCGGCAATCCACATCTTCCTGAAAAACTCAAGCGAATAAGAAGATGGAAGCGGGCGTCCGGTGTTAGCGTTCGTCCGGTCATTACGCGGCGTTGGCCCAAGTATGTGCTTACCGCTGTTTTGCTCGTTTCAGCTGTGGTTTTGGCGATCAGCTTTTCAGTCTTTTACCGCCGAGGCTCACCGGCGGTCGCACGCTCCTCTTCGGGGAAAGCCGCCGCCGTAGGACTTCCTATTCCGGAAAAGAGCATCGCCGTCTTGCCCTTCGAAAACCGGAGCGAAGACACAGCCAACGCCTACTTTGCCGACGGCATCCAGGATGAGATTCTGACGCGTCTGTCCAAGACCGCCGATCTCCAAGTGATCTCGCGCAATTCAACGCAACATTACAAAAGCGCGCCTGAAAACCTGTCTGAGATCGCAAAGCAACTTGGCGTCGCCCACATCGTGGAAGGAAGTGTGCAGAAGAGCGGCAACGCCGTGCGCGTAAACGTCCAGTTGATCAAAGCAGCCAATGATTCCCATCTTTGGGCCGATACCTTTGATCGCAAACTGACCGACATTTTCTCAGTCGAAAGTGAAGTGGCGAAAGCCATCGCCGATCAATTGTCGGCACAGCTAACCGGTCGCGAACGAAAAATGATCGCGACAAAGCCGACGGAGAACCTTGAAGCCTACGATGATTATCTGCGCGGACTCGCTTACACGCTCAAAACGATTCCCACCTACACGAATGCCACTAACGCGCGGAAGTACTTCACCGAGGCGGTCAAACTAGATCCCAAATTCGCGGTGAGCTGGGCGATGCTGTCGATTGTCGATTCACGCAACTATTTGACCCAGGCCCTTGCACCAACCCCAGCGCTCCGCGAAGAAGCGCAGCAAGCCGCCGAGACTGCATTGACTCTGGAGCCCCGTCTCGGCGAAGCGATCTGGGCCAAAGGATTTTATCACTACGCCTGCCTCAAGGATTACGACACCGCGATGACTTATTTCGAGCGAGCGCGCCAGCTCTTGCCGAATAACAGCCGTATTCCTGAATCGATGGCCTACGTTGAGCGACGACGAGGCCGATGGGACAAAAGCGAACAGTACCTCAATGACGCCGAGCGACTGGACCCGCGCAATGTCGTCCTCCTCGCCGGTCATGCGACAAGTTACATGTGTCTTCGTCGTTTTCCTGAAGCGCTGCAAAAACTTGAGCAAGCGCTCAACATCTCCCCGGATGACGTTGGCACGATTGCCTTAAAGGCGAAAATAGCCCAAGCCCAGGGTGACTTACCGCGCGCGGCAGCGCTTCTGGCGCCACTGCGCCCCGGGCCGACCGACGCCAGCGTAATAGAACTGCAAATTTACCAAGGGATTCTGGAGCGCCGGCCCCAACAAGCCATTTTTCAAGCGCAGCAGATAATGCCCAAACCGGATGCGGTGCCCCAATCTCCTGGCTCAGACGTAAACGTGTGGTTGGGAAATCTCACCGTATGGTTAGCGTGGGCACAGGAAGTGGCGGGCGATTCTGGCAATGCGCGTGAAAGTTACCGCCGGGCCCAGAGCGAGCTCGAGAAATTACTCAACGAACTAGGTGATAACTACGGACTGCTTGACGATCTCGCGCTCATCTACATGGGCTTGGGCGATAAATCCAAAGCGTCGGCTTTCGCGGAACGCGCTATTGCTTCCAATCCGGTCGAAAAGGATGCGGTTCGCGGCCCGCTTCCGGTCGAAATTCTGGCCCGAGTGTGCGCACGCTTTAGAGAAACTGACCGCGCTATCAATGCTTTGGAAAAGCTGCTCACCTTGCCGTACGACGGCGCCATGGGAGTCAGTGCACCACTAACCCCGGCACTTCTTCGTCTTGATCCGATGTTTGATTCCCTCCGAGACAATCCTCGTTTCCAAAAGCTGGCGAATTCGGACTTTCAGAAGCAGCTTTAAAATATTTTCGGCCCCGAAACACAATGAGTAGTTGGGCATCAGTCCAACTACTCATCGGAACTACTGCTATGTTTAGGCCGTCGATTTTCGCCAGCCGCCACTCAAGGTCGTCGTTTGGTGACGTTTTCCTCGATGGCTGGCCCGGTGGCTACGGGCTTGTGTGCCCCGGCGGCGCTTTGGGCGGTTGATGTGGGCCAGGCGGGGCGATTGGGCCAGGCTGAGGCGGACCTGGTGGACCAGTCGGCCGTGGTTGCGGTGGACCCGGTGGTCCCGGCCGTGGTTGAGGTGGACCCGGTGGACCAGCCCCAGGCCCAAGCGCGCCAATCCCAAACTGAGGATTTGTCATAAGGGCACAGCGATGACTGATTTCACATCCAATGTCACGCTTTTTTTTCGGCTGTTAATCGAGTGCCGCCGAGAAATTTTCGACCATCAAAGAGATAGTCTGGGTAGTAACGACCTGATTTGGAAATAAAATGGAAAAAGAGCTGAATATATCCGTCAACCCGAAACCGGTCTCGCCAGTGTTCGATTTCGGCTCCGGCATAGATACAACCGTCCCCTTCGCGCATTGCAACTTTGGTGGCCCGCGCATTTGGAGGTCTTAGGTAAACAACCGAGGGCGCTGCCCGTTTCGGCACTTTGATCGACACCGTCACCGAGACTTCGCAAGATTCACGATCTTTATGTCGCTTGAGTAATTCACCCTTTGCGTAGCGCCGCGTATAGGAATAAGTGGGGGCTAATTCAAAACCAACCAGCCGACCGATCTCCGGACGAATCCATTCCAAAACCGCGTCCAAACCAGGGTCACCGCCGAGTGACAGGGAGGACGGGCATTGCGTGTCACGGACAAAGAGCTCATTGTCCAGTAAAACGGCGTAGTAGATTTTGAGATATTCCAACATCGACGCCGGCAACAACCGTTTAACGAACAGGTATCGGTTTTTCCGAAATTTTCGCGCCATTCGGTCATAGTAGGCGCGAGAGTGACCGCTCATGATCGACCAATGAGAATCCGGCCCGCTACGGAATTTCGCGGTTGCCGTCTGATTGATTCGACTCGTTGCGCGGCCTTTGATCCACGAATTCCTGCGCGAGCAACTTTTTGTCTTTCGCCGCCTGCAAGTAATCCTTTTGCCATCCTTGTGCGACCACGTCGGGTTTCTGTTTACCCAACGCCCACAAAAACCAATCGCGGTTTTCGGACCACTTCTTGAATTTTTCATTCAACTCTGTTTCGCCCTCCAGCATCCGCAGTTCAGTGCGGAATCCTTCCACCGCGCCCCGTGGCACTGGAAAAAAATGGCAAATCGGTTCTCCAAGACCGAACTCGACCGTGCAAGCGCGAGTAAATCGCCAGTTCATGGTGAAGGTGGCGTGCGACCAATCTGTTTCCACCACGCCTTCGAGGGCAACAATTCCGTCCTTCGGCCGGTTCATCGGACCGCGCACCATCAGATTCCATCCGCCGGTGGTTTTGAAAAGAAACGGAATTTGAAAAGTGAGCACGCCTAGTCCGAAGTGCGACGCCGCGTGGAGCCGGCCGTCGCCAGACAAATTTTCAACCACCAGCCCTTCTCGCCTGGAAGTACCGTCCCAACTCACTCGGATGTGATGGGTCGATAAAATTTCCCAGCCGTACTGATTCGCGATGACTAACGGCAGGCAACGATACGCAAACTTGCTGAAGATTGTCTCGTCCATCCATCCCCGCTCGCGGTGCGCCGGCCGAATCGGCGCGAAATCATCTTCATGGATTTGATAGGCAATTAATTTGTGGGGTGATTCTGCGGGAGGAGCTTTTCTTTTCCGCGCGGAAGCTGTTTTCATGCTAACTTTGGGATCTTTTAAACCGAGTTTTGACACAGCAAGCACATGTTGGCTACGATGTGGCTTCCTTAATTCCGAGTGCGGCTGCGGCTACTGTAATGGAGTTGAGCGTCGCAGCCGATGCCAAGAAAGCGCAGACAAAACATTTGGTTAAGGCAGTTGGCATGGGAGACAGCGAGATTACGTAAAAGTGGCTTTGTCAGTCAACGTTGAATCTAAGCAAATTTCAACACGCGTTAGCCAACTCGAGAGCGGATCTCGCGAATTGTTTTTGCGCCGCTTCTTCGATCTTCGCAAGATGTCGATCTTGGAAACCTACTCGAGCTGCTAGTGCAAGGCTGGTTGGAGGATGCACGCATACGCAGAAGGCTCCTGGCCAGATCGACGTCCTCGCTCGCGTAGCGGCGCAAGCCGAAGACGCCGGACAAATAAAGCAACGCAGTCACGCCAGTAATCTCGTCGCCGACCTGAGGCTGCATGCTAACAGTGCTGAATTTTGTGTCACCCTTTGTGTCACCCGGATGCCTAAAAATGGGGAGATTCCTGATTACTCGTGATGATCATAACAATTATTCAACATGTTTGAAGGTAGTCATTTGCTCACTGCTGATGACATCAGCGAATTCCAGCAAAAGCGACGTTTTGGCGTTAGGAAACCTCCGTTCTATCCGTTGAACCACGGGAACAATTTCAGAAGTCAGGTCTCAAATGCCGATCTTAATGTCAGCAGGCGATTCAAGTAAATCACCACGATGCTTCATCGCATCAGCGCAATAAGTCGGCTGCGGCTTGTGACTTCGAGTTTGCGGAAGATGGCGTGGAGGTGCTTTTTCACCATCGGCAAACTCAAGCAGGCGTCATCGGCGATTTCCTGATTCGTTCGCCCCTCGCAGACAAGTCGCGCAACTTCCTGTTCCCGCCTGGTCAGTCGGACAAGATGCGGCAAACGGGAGCTCGCCGGCCCGCCACGCGTAGCAGCCTGACGGCGCAAGTCTTCGCACTCGATAAGAAAATGCGGCTGCGCCACGCCGCATGAACTGAGTTGTTTCAGATGGAGTGTCGCTCGTAAATGCGGCGATCGCGGGTGATGCACTCGTTCTTCTTT
>QHPC01000351.1 GCA_003218915.1 Verrucomicrobiota bacterium | reverse complement strand
CGGCGACGAACAGATTGGGCAGATCGCTTTCCAAGTCGCCGCTGTCAGCCGTGCCTTTTTCGGGATCAATGTCTAGGCCGACCTCTAGTTCACCGATCTTAACTTTGACACCGTCCATGAAACCTTTCAGCACCCCGAGGGCGCGTTTAGCTTTGTCGCCCGCACCGGCGACTCGATCCAAATCGAACAGCAATTTTCGCAATGGCGGAACGAGCAGTGCCGCCAGCGACTTGCCCTCGTGCGCTTCCACTCCCAACGTCCGATAGGTCTCCTTCGCCGCCATTCGCTCAATCTCATTCAGCAGCACGGTCTTGCCCACGCCACGCAGACCCGTAAGGAGAATGCTTTTCTCTGGACGCTTCGCTCTAATGCGAGCGAGGAGAACGCGCGCCTGCTCGAGAATTGCCTCGCGGCCAACCAATTCGGGCGGCGGCGCACCTGCGCCAGGAGAAAAAGGGTTCTTAATAGGGTCCATCGCAATGCTGAGTTTCTACCGACTTATATGTATGTCTAGTCGATTCTTGCTAGAGATGCCAATAAATGGCTATAAGTGCGGCAAGCAGGGAACTCACGCTTGGGCGCCTTGCTGCGACATCCAGGCGTTCAAGAGGTGGCAATCGTAGGAATGCCGGACGAACGCTGGGGCGAGACGCCCCACGCATTTGTCCTCTTAAAAGCAGGCGCGACCGCGACGGAAACCGAGCTACGCAATTACGCTCGTGATCATCTGGCGCACTTCAAGGCGCCGCAGAAAATTCACTTCGTACCCGAGCTACCAAAAACAGCGACGGGTAAGGTCCAGAAGTATGTCCTTCGCGGCAAGCCCGCGATTTCCAAACAGTGACGGGCCTAACGATGTAGCTAATTTTTAACGATTCACCCTCGCCTCAGCCTTCCATTCGCCAGAAGTGGGGTGCGGTTTCACCGAGCGGCTTCCCTCCAAGCATTCGGCACGACGCGTCTATCATCCGTATTCCAACCACGCGTGCCTTTGTTGTCAAAGTAACTCTCAACCTCTGGACGGATGAAAGGCGGCAGCCGATTTCGCTGTTGGAGTAATCGTGAAAGGGTCTGCATTTCATCGAGCGTGAGTTCCTGAACAACATCGCGCGCGTTGCAGAGAAGTTCGATCGTTTGAAGAAGAGTCCGTAGATTTCCTCGATTTGGCGCTTTGTCCGCGTTGCTGAGAAAATAGCTTCGGACATCCTGTTGAAGTCGCCAAAACTGCGGGAAAACCCGCTTCGCAACTAATAGCCTTGAATTGATTGCCTCCAGTTCGGCGTCTGAAGTCTGTCGCAACCATCTGCACCAAAGGCGCGCGAACTGCTCACTTGTTCGTGCTAACGGTGAAGGCTGGTGCAAAAAGGATCTTGTGTCTCTGCGCTGAATGTGGATCGGATCAGCGACATGAAATCGCGCCAATTAGCGTTGAGATCGATTTTCAAAGAAATCGGAAAGACGCGATGGCGATTTGATGCGTTCGCTGTTCGAACAAGACGAGGCGTAACAATGATATTAAGCCCTAACTCAGATGTTTTGCCGTCCCTAGTTCACATTGACGAAATCAGGGTTCCCGAGCGCATACGCAGGCGAGGCATGGCTTCCGAAGCACTCGCAGCGTTGTGCTGTTTGGCCGACAAATACGGATTCACGATCGAAGGCGGACCAGTAGGATGGAGCGACTTTCCTTGGTCGAAGAAATTCGTGGAGTGGCTACGGCGATTTGGTTTTCGTAAAGACCCTGAGCCTCCAATCGCGTCAAAAGATGACTCATTTGTTTTTAACGTTCGCAGACGGCCGAAGCCGCCAGGCAGGCTAAGTCGGCGCAAGCCGGTTCATCCAAGCCGAAATCAAAATCACCAATCTGTACTGTCCAAATTGCCCGTCGCCTCGCCTGACTCGATTACAACACAACACGAAAGCAAGCGACTATTGCTGTCCGAATTGTGGATTTTGGTACCAACTCAAAGGCCAGCAGTCACCCATTCTCACCCAAATAGTCAACGGTGCTTTCAGCGTCATGACTGAAGCAATTCTCAATGACCGAACGCCAAACTTTTACTTCATGCAATACGAGTTGCTAAGCTGGAGCGTGAAAAATTTGCTTCTCACTCCAAGGTTTGCCTTCCCGTTGTCCGCGGTCATAAGGCGGAAGCCGCTTTCACCAACAGCGCGGCGCGCCGGGTGGGTCGGCTGCAATATTGCACTGAACAGAATTCCACAAGACGCGCGAATTCACGTGGTGACGGAACGTCAAATTGCACCAGCAGGCCAAGTACGGGCCAAATTTCAGAGAGTAAAGCCGCTCGCCAAAATCGACGCAACGCAACGTGGCTAGACGCTCGATGTACTGAATGCGATTCGGACGCTTGGCAAGCCAGAATTCACAACCGATGACGCCTATGAGTTAATTCCACAGCTTCAACAGTTGCATCCTGACAACAGACACGTGCGGGAAAAAATACGTCAACAGCTTCAGGTGCTACGCGACAGCGGATTGTTAACTCACCTGTCGCGCGGTCACTGGCGTATTGCCTAGCAAGTTTCGGCGCGAGACCAAGCGAATGAAGCTACCATGCCCAAACAACCTAATTGTCAAACACGAGAAGATCACCGGCTACCTGTTGAATCTCGACCATCGTTATGGAGCGACAAAGGCGAGGTTCTTTATAGCGCTCGGATTTAGCGTTGATGAGTGGAGCACGTTAGCAGATGCGCTGCGCGAACATGGGCGTACGCACGACGTCGCTTCATCCCGCGAAACTGGCTATGGACCGCGTTACGCCGTCGAAGGAGAGCTACCAACCCCTTCTGGCGCTCAGGCCTTCATCCGTTCGGTTTGGCAGTTCGACAAGGGAAGCGTTGCTCCGCGCTTGATAACAGCGTATCCTGTTCTGAAACGATGACCATCAGAGAACACGATTGTGTTGTGCTGACCGCTGACTTGCCGAGCGAGCGGCTGAAGGCGGGAGATGTCGGCACTGTCGTTCATGTTCACGACGCAGGCGTGGCTTACGAAGTCGAATTCATGACATTCGCGGGAAATACAATTGCCGTCGCAACCGTGGATGCTGCCGCTCTCCGTCCTGTCGGCGAACGCGATCTCAGCCACGTGCGCGAGTTACAATCAGCGTAGCCGCGACTCGCTGTCCGAAGCGGCTAATAGATTGTCGCGATTGTAAAGTGAAGGCGCTTTATTTGACCGACTGGCGTGTTGAATTCGCCGCGAGCGTTAACCCGAAATGGCCATTAGAACATGTCTTGTTCAGAAAGATGGTGCGCGCGGCGCGGGCTAAATCGTCCGTCAGATCATGCTGTCTTCGAATGAGGTAATAATAGTCTGAGCCGTGCGAACGAAACGATCTCTCGTAATGATCGAGCCATCGCATGAGTTCAATCGGACGATCCCTAACAATGCGGTAGCAGTTGATCAGCTCTTTATTACTGTCGCGAAGGAACGCGCGCATTCGCGGAAAGCCATGTTTGAGATGAAAGAACACTGCACCACCGCCAACGAACGGTTCGATGTAGCGATCGACTTCTTGTGGGAAGAGTTGAGCAAATTGATTTATGAGGCTCGCCTTGCCGCCAGCCCATTTGAGAAAAGGGCGAGCTTCAACCCGACGCGTACTAACGTGCTCGAGAAATGGCATCGCCACTTGCTCTTCTCGAATGCGAGTCAATTGGGCTAGCGAAGGCGCGCGAGGGTGCGTCGCGAGTGCGGGATGGGACGAACCGTTTCGCTTTGCGCTGCGCGAGCAATAAAGCGGCGCTGGGCGAGTTTTCAACGCGGAGTGCTTTTTTTTGTTCGTTTAGGGGACATCGGTGCGCGCTTCGACGTTGTGTTGAAGTGCTGCAACTATGCGAGCAAAAAATCGTTGGACGCACCAGCGTAAACATTGGCACTTGAACTAAAGCTTTATGTCGATCTTGATGCCGCCGAGTTGCTGCTTGAACTGCTCGATTTCGCGATCTGCTTTGTCGAGGCCTCGTTTGAAATCAGCCGTGTCGAATTTGTCGCCACATTGCGGGCATTTGTAATCAGGTCGCCTTACCATCGGCGACACGGCTCTTAACGCGCCGCTTGCAGTGTGGACACGTGAATTCAAAATCCTGCGAATCGGAGAAGCTCATTGCTTTCTCAGTATCTCGCGCACCTTGTTGAGTGAATCGGCACCGTAAAGCTTTTTCAAAGTTCCGAGCGTGGTGCTTCCGTGCACCTCGTTAAATTCCGGATAGTCTGATCGAGGAGTTTTTTAGGCTTGCTGCCGGCAACAGTCGGCGATACGGATGCCAAGGCCATGAGTTCGCTTTTGGTGATAGGTCCCGCTAAAG
>QHPC01000045.1 GCA_003218915.1 Verrucomicrobiota bacterium | reverse complement strand
CAGCTCTCCATCAATTGTCTGGACGTTGGTGAGAACACCGTCGATTGGCGCGCGAACCTCCGAGTTCTTCATCTGGGCCTCGAGTTTCTTCGTTGTTTCTCGCAGCGAGTTGAGATTGCGATCCCGCTCGATTCGCTCCGCTTCTACTGCGCCACGCAGGCGATTCGCTTCGCTCTTCGCCTTCTGATATTCGACTGCGGGCACATTGCCCGAGGCGACAACCTTCTCGAGTCGCTGCAGGTTGTCTTCAGCTGCTTTGAGCAATTCCGAAGAGGGAAGTGGCAGGGCCGCGCGCTCCACCGCCGCGTTCAGGTCTGCGCGCGCTTGCTTCAGTTCTCTGGAGGTCTCCTCATCAGCGATCGTCGCCAATAACTGGCCTTTCTCGACGCTACTGCCGATCGCACCACGACCAGCCGAAAAAGCTTCGGCCAACCGAAGGAAACCGTCATTTTGCGCTCGAACACGCACCACAAACGCCGGCTCGATCCGCACGGTCCCATAAACCGCGGCGATCGCCGTGCCGCGGCGAACCGTGGCTACTTCCGCCACCGGCATCAGGAAATAATATGCCAGGGCGAAAAGGAGCAGGATTACTACTCCACCGCCCAGCAAAAGTCTTTTTGATTCCGGCAATTTCAATTTTGGAAAGCTAGTCTGGTGTCCGTAGCCCTTCTTTGCAATAACCTGGTGCCCACCGGTCATCGTTCTCGCGCCTGCTTTTTGCCAGATATTCGAACGCATTATTCCCAAGACACCGAAGCAGAAACGTCCGTTCGATCAGCGGAGGGCAGCTAAAGGGGGCAGAGGATAGCGGGCGAGTTGTTTTGTAGCCGCCTCAGGGTGCCTGCCGCGCCGTACCGGGACCAAGGCGGGTCGAGGCGCCTCACTGCATTGCGGCCCGCACACGGCGACGCCCGCCAAAACGGCGGGCAGGCTCTGATGTGGCTACAAGCCCGGAGCAGTCTGTTCGCCGCCGCATCTACCGCGATTTCGTGTTGTCCCCTGAAAATTGAAAGTAACGCCCAGTGGCGCGATCCCACTCAGCCACAGCGAGATTGTGTTGATAGATCGCCTCCAATAGTCCGCTCTTGGTCTCCAAAAAGAAATTTTGTGTAACGCGATATTCGAGTGGAGACGCCAACCCGCTGGCCAGGTTTTCCTGCACGGCGCGTGCGCTTTCCTCCGCGGCAGTCGCTGCGGAGACAAGTGATTTTTCGCGGACCTCTGTTGTTTTGAGATCGTTCGCGATGCGGGAAAGTTCACGAGGGATATTCGCCTCCAGTTTCCTGCAGGTCAGTTCATTGATCTCTCGCGCTGAGCGTGCCTTGAGAACTGCACCTCCCACTTTGCCGTTATCGATGACCCGCCACGTGTACGCCGCCCTCTCGCGAATTTCTGACCCGATGAAATCCTGGTTCCTGCTCGTTGAGCCTTCGCGATGAATTCCTGTGACCGGGACGTACTCGCCTGGAAGGCTTCCGATTACAATAGGATAATAGTCGGCTGCGATGATGCGTTGATCTTCGTTGGCAGAACGCACGAACAAGCGCGCGAGTTTAAGATCGGCTCTCCGCTGTAGAGCCGCTGCTGTTTCGGAATCCAGTTCGACGCGCACCGGGATCGATTGCAGTTCACCTTCAGGCTCGGGCAGCGATGCCTTAGCTGGATCAATCCCCATCGCGGACGCCAATTCCAATTGCGCGCCTAGATAGGCGCGATGCGCGCCTTCGATTTGCGTTTCTAATTCAGACGCCTGAACGGTCGCGCTTGTAAGTGTGCCCTTATCAGCCAGTCCGGCTTCGAACCGAGTTCTTTGAGTAGTCACGTTCTCCTGCAGCCTTCGTTGTTGTTCGCTGCGGATGGATTCCAACGATCGATTGTAGAGAGCGGCGTAAAATGCCAGGCGCGCCGCGTGCAACTGCTCCACCACAGCAACATTCAATTGCTGTTGCGCAATCAAGACCTCAATATCTCCTCGCCGCATAGAAGCGGGCAGGCCAGCGTTGAACAAGGTCTGCGTCAAAACGCCCCGTCCCACGGCAAAGCCTTTTGTTCCGCTTTCGCCGGCCCGATGGCCGCCCTGAACGCCGGCTGGCAGGCCTAATTCAGCGTCAGGCCAAACGACCGAGCGAAAAACGAGCCGTTGTCCGGCGGCTTGTTCCAGAGCGGATTTGGCTTCCTGGATCGCCGGGTTTCTTTCCAGTGTGGTTTGCAGGACAGCCTGTAGAGTGATGGCCCCAGCCGAAGATACAAAGCAAATCATCGAGATTAGGATGAGAAGTCCTGCCGTTGTGCGCTTCCCTGAACGCTGCATGCCGGTCTCTGGGGAGCACAGGCTGCCAGCCTGTTGTCGTCGGCAGCTTGCCGACGACTCCTCAACGCTGTGCAAGAATTCATCGTTACGAACGTTCAATGAGCTTTTCGGCAGGCTGCCGAAAAGGACAGGCTGGCAGCCTGTGCTCCCCAGAGAATGAAATTGTTGCTTCATCGCTGACCTAACTTTTCCGGTGGACGTGCTACATCGGCAGCTTGTGCCGCATTGCGTTTTTCGTTCTTCGCATTCTCGATTTTTGATGCGAAATTGAGCGCTTCTGCCGAACTCGCGCAGGCGTGCGCCAGGCGGGCAAGAGCCACGTTGTGCAAGTAGATTGCGCTGAGTCGTGTCGTGCGAGTCCGAGTCACGTCGGATGCGGCTTGCAGGATGTCCAGCTGTGTTCCCAATCCGGCAGCGAAATTGCTTTTGGCAATCTCGAGAGCTTCATCTGCGGCCTGAACGTTACTTGTCTCCGTTTCGAGCACGCGATCAGCTTGTTGGAGATCAAAAAAAGCGCTGCGCACTTCCGAGGCAACGGCGCGTCGAGCGGCTGCCAAAGCCTGCACGGCCGCTTCGCGCCGGGCGCGCGTGGCTTGGATGCGCCCTTTGGTCGCGAACCCGTCGAAAATGTTCCATGTCGCGTTTATCCCCACCACATATCCATAATTAAATTCCGGACCGACGGCGGGATCCCGCTCGCTGTAAACCTCGTACCCGGAAAAAGCGCGGACGTGCGGCCGCATCGCACTCCGATCCAAAGTATATTGCTGGTCCTCGATCTCGATGTCCTTTTGACGGGCTTTGATCAAGGGCCGATTCGCATCCGCCCGGGCCAGGCAATCATTCAGATCGGGGTGATTCGGCTGATATTGCAGTTCTCCCGAAACTTCAAACGGCGCCGCCGCGGTGCCGGGACCAGCATCCACGCCGAAAAGGTCTCCCAACCGGAGGTAGGAATCTTTTAATTGCGTCTGAGCGTTGAAGAGTTCCGGTTGCTCGTTAGCCAGCGCCACTTCGGCGCGTTGCACGTTTAAGTTGCCAACAATGCCGGCGTTGAAACTCTGCTGCTGGCTCTTGAGTTCCTCGTCCAGGACGCGGACAGAATCCTGGCGCACGCGCACTTTCGCCCGGTTTAGGAGAAGATCATTAAAGGCGACCCGCACATCCATTGTCACGTGGCTGGCGGTTTCCTGTAACTCATAATTCTGCTTCTCGATATTCAACCGCGCGATGGCACGCTGGCTGGTTATCTGTCCGCCAGTATAAAGGTTCTGTTCGAGCTTCAATGTTGCGTTGTAATCTTCCTGGCGGAGTTGCGATTGGCTCTGTTGCTGCCGTTTATCGTACAGCCCACTTGAGCTAAGGGATGGGAGAAATCCGGAGCGGGCTTCAATCAACCCGCCGCGTGCCCCAATTACTTTCTTGCGTGCGATGACGATGTCCGGATTCTGGGCCTGTGCGAGAGCAACCGCTTGGTCGATAGTGTAAACGGGGCCTGCGCCGAATGCTTGCGACGAGACGGCCAAAACAGCGATCAGTATGCCGATGGCCGCAAACTTCGAACACATTTCGTACATCTCCTTGCGAGGGCCTTCCTTGCACCAGGAATGCCCGTGACTTTTCCCCTTATATCAGTTCTTGCAAGTCGGCGCGACTTCGGACACATTCGGCGCTTACAATATTTGGAGCCGCTACAGGCAGGCACAACTATCGTGACTGAAGCGGCCTAACTTGTGTCTTGCTCCGAATAATCTAATTCAGGTAGTGTTTCAGCTTTAACAATTTAGAAATGAGAAAAATAAGAATCGCCATTGTCGGCATTGGAAACTGCGCAAGCTCTCTCGTCCAGGGAATCAATTTTTATGACGGCTCCTCCGTCGACAGCAGTGGCATCGGATTGATGCACCGCCAAATCGGCTCATACCGGCCGGGCGACATCGAAATAGTTGCCGCTTTTGACATCGACCGGCGCAAGGTAGGCCTGGACGTCAGCAAAGCCATCTTCTCGCCTCCCAATTGCACAAAGGTCTTTTGTGAAAAGATTAAGCTCACCGGTGCCATCGTGAAAATGGGCTGCGTTTTCGATGGCTACCCTGCGCACATGCGCGATCAGGATCCCCTCCGCACATTCCTTCCCCTGGAGAAAGAATCTACTCGCGAACAGATCATCGCCGAACTAAAGGACTCTTCCGCGGAATTGATGGTCAATTATCTGCCGGTGGGCTCCGAAGAGGCGACCCGCTTCTACGCGGGTTGTGCGCTGGAGGCCGGGCTAGGGTTCGTCAATAACATCCCTGTTTTCATCGCCAGCGATCCAAGGTGGGCAAAGCGATTTGCGGATAAGAATCTGCCGATCATAGGGGATGACATCAAAGCGCAGATGGGCGCTACGATCGTGCATCGGGCGCTGGTTGACCTTTTTCGCAAGCGCGGCGTGAAGCTTGTCCGCACCTATCAGCTGAACACTGGCGGTAACACCGATTTCTTAAACATGCTCAATCGCACCCGGCTGGCGTCGAAGAAGACGTCGAAGACCGAGGCGGTGCAATCCGTGATCGGCGAACGCCTGTCAGACGAAAATATTCACATCGGCCCGAGCGATTACGTGCCCTGGCAACTCGATAACAAGATTGCTTTTATCCGAGTGGAAGGCCGGCTCTTTGGCGATGTGCCGATGGAAATCGATGTGAAACTTTCCGTCGAAGATTCGCCAAACTCAGCCGGCGTCGCGATCGACGCCATTCGTTGCTGCAAACTTGCGCTGGATCGGGGTATCGGCGGCGTCTTGCATTCGCCCTCTGCGTATTTCTCCAAACATCCCCCGGTTCAAATGACCGACGACGAGGCGTATCGCTGCGTGGAGCAATTCATCCGCGGCGAGCGCGAGAGCTAGCCAGGTCGGACGCGATCAGCCACCTGCGCTGCGTTGGTGGTGGCTTTTGCGTTCCCACTAAAAGTCATCGGGGGCGTCCGGTCGAATCTCGTTCTCGAGTTGCACAGGCGGAAGTTGTTCCAGACGGTGCCATTCGCTTTGCAGTTCGTCTTTAGAGTAAGGCAGCAAGTGCCCCAGTGCCGTCGAAAACAAACCGGCTTCCACCTCGAGGCCTGTAATTTCTCCGACCACTTTCCAGTAGGCCGCCAACTGCGGACGGTAACGCGCGCGAAATATTTCGGCATCGCTGGATGAAACATTGTTGGTTTTCCAATCAACCAGAAGACACTGACCGAATTTGCGATTAATCATTGCTGAATCGACCACGCCTTCGAACACGCTCCGATTGTTCCTGCGCCAGGAAAATGGAAACTCCGCATGAAAAAGTGTTTCATCGCTCCCAAGAAAACGAGCAATGCTAGCAGCGCGCAACAAGTTCTGGTGTGTGGCCGTCCAGTCTTTCGCCGCGGATTCAGCGTCGGGACAGGTCGGTAATTGTTTTTCGAACAACTTTTGCGCGGAATCGATTCCGCCCCTCCAATCCAGGCGCTCGAAAAATCTGTGCCACCAGCGACCGTAAAGCGCTGCGAGATTGTCAATCCGCGCGACCAATCGCAACTCTGACGGAAACTCCGCATCGAGTGTGCTTGGCGTCAGTTTCTGCACGAATTTCGATGCGCGCTTCGCGGCGCCCCTGACTTCACGGGGCGTTAACGGCTCGATCCGCGCGCCGTTTTTTTCCGATACAGGCGCCATTGTTAAGGAGGCGTCGCCGATTTCATCGATTGTGCTGCTGTGTTGATCCCATTCGCCTGAATAGCAATTCCGGTTGCAGATCAGCCGCCGCAGTTGGGCCGTTTTCGGCAGGTTGCCTTCCTTGTTGGCAAAGATTTCCTGATCCAGAACCAACACGAGCGTGCGGCACGCGCGTGTCGTCGCGACATAGAGGAGACGTTCAAGGTCCTGCTGTTGGGCGCGCTCGATTGCCTCCTTCAAATCCTTTGATTTATCCTCCTTACCGAAGGCAACAAACAGGTCGCTGGTCGCGGGCGATTTCACAAGGTGCGGATAGCGCTGACTGGGTGGGCGCAAGTCGCGCCCGAGAAACGGCACAATCACAGCCTGCCATTCCGAGCCCTTCGCCTTGTGCGACGTAATGAGCTGGATCGCGTTGTCGTCGTCGGCGAAACGAACGGCGCGCGGCGTCGTGAAATCGTCACGTAGACGGTCAGCAAATTCCGCCAAAATCTTTCCGCCGGCTTCCGATTCCGCAGCCTGGGCGAGCAATGCATCGAGTTCGCTTTCAAGATGCCCGAACTCCGTCGGGGGCAACAGCCGCAAACGTTCGCGCAATTGCGTTTGCTCGACGATCAAGCTGACTGCGTCGAATAGCGCCAGGCCTTCCGCGCGTTTGCGAACCTCTGCCAGCGTCCGCAGGCGCGAGGAAATTTTCCCTGTGGCGTTTCGCGCAGCACGCCGACGATTTCGTAAGCATTGAGCGGGTCGGTCATGATCGTAAGGAGCGCGGTCAGCCACGCATAAGCCGGGCTGTCGCCTTTGACATCGCGTTCAGATTGAATTGCCACCGGCAACTCCTCCCGTCGCAGCGCCGCAGCCATCGTTTGCAGCCAGGCTTTGCGTGGACACAGAATCGCCACGTCTCGCCACGAATCCGCCGAAAGTTTTTTCGCCCCCGCTTCTTTAATCCAGCGTGCGAGATATTCCGCTTCGATGCGCCCCTTTTGATAGTCCCTGAGCTTTTTCTCTTCCGGTAACAGATCTTTCGCGGCAAGGGGCACCCGAATGACTTTCCCAGGAAGAATGTCCGGACGAGGTTGCAATTCGACGAAGCGCACCTGTCCGTCCCTGTCATTCAGGATCTCACGAAAAGTTTCGTTAACGAAATCGAGCTGCTCCTGATCCAGTCGAAACGTGACTGAAAATTCCAGGCTCTCACCGTTTCCATCACCGACCAGCGCCTGGTGGACCCTTCGGTAGTAATTTAAATCGGCGCGCTCGCCATAAATGGACTGCTGAAAATCGCCGACCATGCAGAAATGGCCTGACGGCGGCGGGTCGGTGCGTGTTTCCATCCAATCACCGGTGGCCTGCGGCGGTCGCGCCGCTTCGAGAAGCACTGAGAATTGCGCCGGTTCTGTGTCCTGTGCCTCGTCGAGAATAACGCGAAAGCGCTCTTCGCGAATCCGCCGCGACGCAACCGGATGCTGGAGCAACTCTTTTGCCAGAGCAATCTGGTCTCCGTAAGTGACGAGACTGCGCTCCAATCGAAAATCGCGGTAATCGCGCTGCACTTCTGCCGCAACGCATGTCGCCGCGTCGTTGATCCACTTGCGCAGCGGCAAAAATGTTTGACGCCAAAGCTGCGTAAAATTGGAGTTATCTGAGGTGAAGCAAACCGGCCAGCGCAAATATTCCCAACCGTCGGCGTACCGTTTTTCCCACTCGCGCAATTCCGCCTGCGACTTGCTGATGTTGTCGTTGCCTTTGTCAGCCTGGGCGTAGAGATCTGTAAAATCCAGGGTCGGACAGGGCGGTAATTCGCAAAGGCGCAAAACCGCCGAGCGCGCGCGTCGTGCCAGCTCCATCAGATCGCGCGCCTGCACGAGACGCAAGAGCGCCGCGCGATTCTTTTCGCCTAACGAACGGCCGATCCGCGTCTGGGTTTGCACAAATTCCTGCCACAGGTCGCCGTCATCGTTCGCCAATTCCAGTGGCGCGGGCAAACCGAGGTAATGACCGAAGTCCGTCAGCAATTTCATGCAGAAGGAGTGGATCGTTCCGAAGAAGGCGCGATTGAACGCCGTCTGCACTTCCGGCTTCAAATTTTCCTCGAGAAGAATCTGACGTGTGCGCTGCTGCATTTCGTCTGCCGCGCGATTCGCGAAGGTCACGATGACGAGATGCGGCAGAATTTCCGCGGCGTTGGACAGGCGCGCGATCGATAAAACGCGTTGCGTGATTGCAGTGGTTTTGCCCGAACCCGCGGACGCAACTACAGAGAAGTTGCGGTCCAGTTCATGAGCAAACCGCGCGCGCGCGGGCTCATCGTGGGGCTTCACCACGTTTCCCATTCCTCCTTTTCAAGCACGAGCGCGGGATGGGTCAGCGCCCATTTATCTTCCAAAATGTCATTGTCGATCTGCAGGGTCGCGAGCGGATACGTCGCGCTGTAGCGGAATGCTGGTCGAATCTCGCCTTTCATTCCGAAAACGCCGGTGCGCTGCATTGTTGCGAGATCGTCGAAAATATTTCTGTGCGGCTCGAGGTCGAGAACCGCCAGTTGGGGCGCGACGTTTTTTACAACGAGCGAGAGAATGCTCACGCTCACTGCCGCCGCGCCTAGTTCGCGCATCGCCAGGGCATAAAGTCCGAGCTGCAATGCCGTGCCTTTAACCAGGCTGTCGTGTAAATCCGAAACCTTCAGTTCCTTGGCCAGGCTGGTTTTGTAATCAATAATCCAAATCTCTTGTCCGGCGAAATCGGTGGCGTTGTTCTGGGTCAGCGCCAAATCGATTTGGCCGCGCAGCTGAAACTCCGCTTCATCATCAATCTTTACTGTGGTGTCGCGGCCGATGGGAACCTCTGTGGCCATCCAGTTCCAGCTCCGCGCACTTGCGATTTTGCAGCCGAGATGTCGCGCCAGATAAAGCGCATTCAGCCAGCCGGAGTTCCACCAATCAGGCACGCTTTTGCCTAACGAGTCACAAAGTAGCCGCAGAGCAGAGCGGCATTCGTTAGCCGAAACACGTACGCGCTCGTCGACGATTGTCGATGAAGGAAACGCGCCGAAGAGACTTCCCCCTTTCGCCTGGCTGATTCCTGCCAGCCAGCGGTGCACCCATTTTCCGGTTGTTGCCGCCCAAGGATTCGCGCTGTCGTCTGGTGGTTCGACACCAAGATAGCGTTTCATCCACACGATGGCTGGTGACGAAACCATGCTTTGGAGGTCGCTCACGCTCAGCGTCGGCGTTGGTGGACATGCCCCGTCGGTCCGCAGGGCGAAGTCGTATTCACTTGCTGGTCTGGACGCATCGCGGCGCGCGGTGAAAGCGATCAAAGTTTGCTGCACATCCTCGCCGGATCGCTCAGTGCTCTGCACCAACGGCCCTGAATCTTTGAGCCACTGTGTAGTCGCGCATTGCAAATTCTTTAGTGCTGCCTGCGTGAGCGGTTCACCGCGCGTTTTATGATAAAGCTGTGTGAAGCATTCGCTTGGATTCCAGAAACGCTCGGGCGCATCTTCCTGCATCAAGCTTGCGGCCAGCGTCACGCCTTCGCTGGCCGATTCCACCAGCGCATTGAATTGCCGCAAAGCGATCGCACGTTGTTCTATCGGTCCAAGATAAAGCGAATGATTTTCGCGGACGCTAAGGTGTCCTTCTCCCTGGCTTCCCCGCCGCGCGGCGCGCTGGTTGAGCTGCTGTACGCTACGGTTAAAGGCTCGGATCTCGTCCGCCCGCGCAAACTCCACGCCGGCCGGTGGCGGCCATGAGCCTTCGTTCCAGCCGGCAAAAATCAAGTGCGACCATTCCTGATTTTGAGCGTGCGCCACGGCGAGCAATTGCACGCGCGCGTACGCATGATCGCCCGCGGCAGAACGGGCAAAACCAAACGTCGTCGCCGTTTCTTCGAGCCAGCGCAGGAAAAGCGCTCGCGAAAACGTCGCATCCAAATGCTGTGGCCAATCGCGCGTGGCGCTCGCGATTTCGAAAACGTTTTGCTTCCAGCCGAGGTGCGCGAGTGCGGTTTTCGTTTTTTCCAGAAACTGCGCAAGCGTGCTGCGTTGTGGGAGCAACGGCAGTGCGCGCAACACCTGAGCCGCCGACTGAAATTTCTCATCGGCGCGCCCGAGGCAGTGCGCACACAGAATTTCAAGATCATCCACCAACAGCTCGCTGTAACTCTCCCGCACAACGCTTTCGAGCGCGTGGCGGCCAAGGGCTGGCGACAAAACCGCGGGGTCCGGAAGCGAGTTAAGAAAGCGAAGAAACGAACCGAGGCGCGGCGCGCCCTGCAATTCAACCCACGCCTGCCATTCAGGCGATTCGAAAATACCAGGAACCATGTGCGCAAGCCCGTCGTTGTGCGGTATGCCGAGGCGTGCCAGCGAGCTGGCAACCAGACGCGGCAACGCGCCGCCACCGGGAAAAATCACGCCGAGCCGCGTGCATTTTTCTTCAGCCAAATACCGAACACATTGTCGCGTGATTGCCTCGGCTTGCTCCGAGACGTTCGCCCCGATAAGAAAATTGAAGCGTTTCGCGGGTTCCGCGTTTCCGCGCATTTCCGCTTCGCTAAAAAGCGAATCACCAAGCGGCCGGGCGGGTTTCAGCGCGCGTTGCGCTTCACCGCAGACCTCTTCCCATGAGCCAATCCAGCAAAGATCGATGTCGGAAAAATTCTCTCGCGGTTCCTCGAGGATGATGGCGGTGTTTTCCGCCAGTTCCACCACGGCGCGCAGGAGAAACCAGTCCCCCCAATGCGCGCCATCGAAACCGGTGATAAGCACATGGGAAAACTTTCGCTCGCCGCGCGTGGTTTTTTGCAGGCGCCTTCGATCGGTCTCGACCGGAAGAACAAAACCGCATTTTTTCAGCAGTTCGTTAAAACGCTGAACCAATGGAGCAAACGACGGCAGTGCAAGTTCTTCAAATTTCCAACCGGCAGTTTCAAGGCGATCCAATGCACGTAGCAGCAGCGCGGGCGCTCGAGAAACGGCTTTGGCAGCGAGCGCTTCGGATTCGTTGGGCCGATCTTCCATTTCGTTCGCGGCAATTGCGAGGAGGAGACGCAGGTGTTCCGGCATGGCGGGAGGCGCTGCATCGTCCCGCGCGAGCAAAGCGCGCAAACTTGCCGGCGTGACAAACCGCAAACCGAGATGAGAAAAGCCTTTTGCAATCAGACGCGCCTTGAGGTCGTTGACGTGTCCGCGCGTTGGGACGACGACCAGCGAAGGCAATGGGTGCTTCCAAGCTCCGGGCACAACTTGCTCGAACCAGGGCGCAATCGCATCGTCCCAGGCTTCCTCAACGGACGGCGCAACGAGTAGAACTGGCCGCGATCGTTTCATAGGTTATTTGATTCTGCCAAGCTGCGCTTATCGCCCACCCGTCGCGTGAACCCTTCGCGATCGAGTCGTTCAAGAAACGGCACCATGATTCGCCTCGAACTCTCCAGTGCCTGTCGCAGTTCGCTCACCGTTGCCGGTCCTTTTTTGGAAATGAAATCAGCGATTGCACTTTTCATGCGCTCAAAGTTCTCGCGCAACAGCAGCACGTCCGAGGAGATTTCAATCACTTTTCCGCTCTCTATCAAAAATTTGAGAGCTCGTTGCTCCTCCGGGTCCCGCTCAAGGTCTCTACGCGGCGGTGGATCGAACGGTTTCCTGGATAAGTTTTCGTGAATTTTCTCTGCGAGAGGCTGCAGCTTTGCCGGCAAAACTGGCCGATGTGAGCGTCGTGTAATGGCTGATTCTTTCCGAATGAAATCAGACGAACACACGTCTGCCATCAGCGCCTCGAAAACATCGGTCGATTTGTCGCGCAGCGCGGCGCGCAGATCGCTCAGGTTGTAACCAACGCGTTCGGGATTCTTGCTCAGTGCGTTGTCGATCAAACTAGTGGCGCGGTCTCGCAAAGCCTGCCAGTTGGCAGGGTTAGCCGCGATTTTTTCATGTATGACAATCTCTTTATGGCGCTGCAGGTCCAGTAAGGCGTCAGCGATCTCGCTGTGGCCGAAGTGAGATTGATCAAGGACACCTGGAATCGGCGCAAATCCGCGCAGCCCGACTTCAGAGCGCACCCAAAGACGGACGTCGTCCGGGGCAATGGCGCGACCCATCAGCAATTTGCGTTTCGCCTCATTGCGAAATTCCGTGCCATTTGGATCAAGCACCATTCCGCCAGCGAGGGTATGTTGTTCAGACGCATCGCGAATAACGAAACGATCGCCGGCAAATGCAAAGATTGGCAATACGAGTCTCAACTGAGCGATCTCGCTTTTACCTGGTTCAAGAAGCCGAGTTTTTGGGAGCGTGATCTTCGCCGCGATGCGCGATGTTCCATGATGAAGATACACCGACGAACCGCTTTTCAGCGGCCGCGTGGCGGGATTTTCGCGAGAAAGTCGTGCTGATTTTTCGAGAAGAACAATGAGCGTCGAATTTGCAGGCGCAAAATCAGCAGTCATGACAATGTTTCCCCGTCGGATCTGTTCGACGCTGATATCCGGCAGGCTAATCGCTGTTCGGGTTCCCGGTTCGGCGACCTCCAAATCGCGCCCGTGACTCTGAATTGAGCGAATGCGCGTGTGGAGGTTGCCGGGTTGGACAACAATTTTCTGGTCGCGGCGCAGTTGTCCGCCCGTCAATGTTCCCGTAACAACGGTGCCGATTCCGCACAGGGTAAACACTCGATCGATAAACAAGCGCGGCTTTCCGTAGTCGCGCGGTGGGTGCATAGTGGCGAACTCACTGGCGAGTGCTCTTTTCAAGGTCTCAATACCATCACCGTCTCGGACCGAGCTCGCGACGATTTGCGCATTTGCGAAGGGACTGTGGCGCAAACGATCACGAATTTGCCGGGTGACAGTGTCGATCCCGCCGAGATCGCTCTTGGTGAGGGCTACGACCGCTCGTTCGACCCCGAGGTAAGTCAAAATTTGCAGGTGCTCTTCCGTCTGCGGCATCCAGCCGTCGTCAGCGGCAACAACCAAAAGCGCTAGATCGATCGAGCCGACACCTGCGATCATGTTTCGAACAAAATCTTCGTGACCGGGCACATCGACGATTCCAATTTGGAACGGTTGCTCGTCACGCCCTGCAAGACTCAACTCTGCGAAACCGAGATCGATTGTGATTTGTCTCTGCTTTTCCTCGGGCAGCCGATCAGGGTCGGTCCCCGTAAGCGCTTTTACCAGGGCGCTTTTACCGTGATCGACATGACCGGCAGTCGCGAGGATGAAATGCTTCGTTGTCACGCTGGCATTCGCTTACCACGTCATTCTGAGCGGAGTGAAGCGAAGCGGAACGAAGTCGAAGAATCCCGTTGAATGACCAAAAAGGTGACTCGACGGGGTTCCTCGACTCCGCTGCGCTTCGCTCGGAATGACAAGACTGTTGAGTGCATTCAAAGACTTTCGGAGCACGCGTTGCGAATTGCGTGAACCAGGAGATCGTCCTGGTGTGGAAAAACTGTGCGCAGATCGATTTTGAAGCGGTCATTTGCAATATGACCGATTAGCGGCGGAGTCGCGTGACGCAAACGCGTCGCCAAATCGAGTGGCGAACGATTCTTCGGAACCATTTCAATTGTTACGGACGCCATCGTTGATTTCGGAAGGGTGCCGCCGCCGACTTTTGCTGTGCTGCGGCCAACTACAATCTGCAGCGGCAACTCCCTCAGACGGTCCTTCAAAGCAACAGCTCGATTGCGCAGCTCGTCTTCGGTAACCTGCAATAGGCCAATCGCCGGAATTTCCGCTGCGGTTTGATTCAGGTGAAGATCGATCGTCGCTTGTAGCGCGGCGAAACAAAGCTTGTCACAGCGCAAAGCGCGAAAAAGCGGTTCGCGTTTCAAGGCGGCCACGAATCGCTTCTTCCCAACGATGATTCCGGCCTGCGGTCCGCCAAAGAGTTTGTCGCCGCTAAAGCACACCAGATCCGGTCCGGCTTTCAATGCTTCCGAGGGTGTCGGTTCGTGCTCGGCAATCCCAAATTGCTCAGTCGGCACAACCGCGCCGCTGCCCAAATCCTCCACAAAAGGAATCCGCTTTTTTCGCGCCAGCGCCGCGATGGATGCCGCGGGCGGCGACTCGACAAAACCGCTCATAAAAAAATTGCTGCGATGAACTTTCAGAATCATTGCACTCCTGGAATCAATTGCGCGCCTGTAATCATCGAGTGTTGTTTTGTTGGTGGCTCCGACCTCGCGAAATATGGCGCCTGTGGTTTCGATTATTTCGCCAATTCGAAAACCGCCCCCGATTTGGACGATTTCACCACGCGAAATGATGATTTCGTTTTTGGACGGCAGGCCCCCACCACCGCGGAGAGGCTGTGGTTGGGCCCTGCCATTTCTTGCCGCAAAATGGTGAACAATTAGAACGAGAGCTGCCGCGCAATTGTTGACTACCGTAGCGGCTTCAGCTCCGCAAAGCAGCGCCAGCGCATTCTCGATATACGCGCCGCGATGGCCGCGTTCACCGGTTGCCAGATCGTATTCCAGATTAGAATACCCTGTGCCGATTTCGGCGAGAGCACGGATCGCTTCGGGGGCGATCGGTGCGCGGCCGAAATTTGTATGAATCACAATCCCGGTTCCGTTGATGACTTGTTGCAGCCGGCTAGCGCGAAGCAACTCAAGCGGTGGACGGAGATGTTCGATGGTCGATTCAAATCCCGGGATCTCGCTGTTGCTCCGGATTTTCGACAGTACTCGTCGGACAAGATCGACAACCAGTGGACGCGGCAGGCCATATTCGCCCAGCGCATCAAGAACCTTGCTAACGGCAGGAATTTCTCGGCGCGAACGCGGTTTCACCCTTTCACGCATATCAATGGACGCCGAGCCCGGCGGGCGGCAATTCTTCCGATGACTGCAGCGCAAGGCGTTCGCCGTTGCTGCAAAATTCCAAGCACTTTCTCGAGCTTCGCCTCGGCAACACACAGCAGTAATCCGCCGCTGGTCTGCGCGTCGGTCAGGAGAATTCGTCGCGAATCATCCGTGCTTCCCCAATCGACAGCTACGGTTGTGGCGACGAGATTTTCGCGACTGCCCCCGGGAATACAGCCTTGTTCGATTAAATCGGCAATCTCCGCATCAATCATGGGCACTGCACTCGAATCGACTTCAGCGGAGACGCCACTGGCGCGACACAGGGAAATCAAATGACCCATCAACCCGTAGCCGGTAATGTCGGTCGCTGCGCGCACCAGGCGAAGCTCGGCCAGTTCGGCGCCTACGGTGTTCACCTTCGACATCAGCGCGATCACCCTTTTCTGCAGTGTGCGCGATGCAACTCCGCGCTTGATCGCAGTGGTGGCGATGCCTGTGCCCAGCGGCTTGGTCAACACGAGCAGATCGCGAGGGCGCGCATTTGCGTTTGTTGTCAGACGGCGAAATCGCAGCAATCACTCTTGGCCGAACCAGGTCCGCCGGGAAACCGACAATATTTAGCGCGGTCAAGGGGCGCCCGCCCATCGCAAAGATATCCGAGAGCGAGTTGGCCGCCGCGATTTGTCCATACGAGAAAGGGTCGTCCACAATGGGTGTAAAAAAATCTACGGTTTGTACGAGGGCGCGATGGCGATCCAGGCGGTAAACACCGGCATCGTCGAACGTGGTCGAGTTCACGATCACTTTTGGGTCCATGGAAAGCGGAAGCTGCGGCAAAACTTGTCGCAGGGCCTGTTGGCTCAATTTGGAAGCTCACCCGGCGCAGGATGAAAGCGAAGTCAGTTTACGGACCTGCTCACGTGTCATGTGTAGTCACCTCCTCTCCCATTGCGGATCGCGGACTGCGGACTGCGGATTGTCCGTCAGGTTCATTGCTTGCGTCTGTGTCTGCGGCGCGCAGTTTTGATCGAGGCGACCGTTATTGCGAGCAATTCATTGGCTTCGGCAAGTAATTCTTTTAGTTGAGCCCTCCTCAGGAGCTTCCGTGCAACAATCACTTCCATCCAATATGCCGACTCGTCGCACTCCTCCTCCACGACGCCAAGCTTGGAAATAAAGTCCGCTTGTGATCTGGCTCGCGCTGCTGCCCGGTAATTTGCGCCAACTGAAGTGCCAGCACGAAGTAACTGCCGGCCGAGAATTCTAGCCGTCTCGGTTTTTGGTAACGCCTCTACCGCGCTGATGACGCGGACTCCGAATTCGAAGGTGCGATTCTTAAGTTCCTGTGTTGTCATAGTCACATTCTGCAATCCGCAGTCCGTAATCGCCAATCCGCAATTGACTAAGGCGGAGAGGATAGGAATCGAACCTACCTCGGTCCCGGGTATGCGGAACCGACAACGGTTTTGAAGACCGCGAGGACCACCAGGCACCCTTCACTCTCCAGATTGTGAATTGCGAAATGCGGATTTCGGAGAGCTTATTTTGCTTTCTTGATCGCCGTGACAATGGCGTCGAAGTCCGGCCAATCGCCGGTGTCGAGTTTGGAATGGAGTAATTTGCCATTGGCGCGAATCTCGAAAGCGCCGCCGCTCGAGGGAATTAGCGTGAGCGACTTGATGCGCTCGCCGAGTTCAAGAATTTTGGCCGCCAAACTGACGGCCTTCGGCGTGTAGTTTCAAACGACGCAGTATTCGACTGACACCTCGGTCTTCAACGACAATCTCCTTTCCGAAATAAAACTATCGGTGCGATGAAATGAGGTCAAGAAATGCTAGTCGTCGTAGCGGCGGTTGTGACAAACGCCGAATCTCAAAAACCAAGGCGCTTGACACAAGCGCCTCTACAACTCAAGTGTAGGCGCAGCCCGCTCCACCGGACTGCGGCTTCTCCACTTCAGCAACTCCGAACACTTTCGGAGTTGTTCAGCCCTGAAGATGTTCTTACAAGCGCTGGGCCAGGACGCCTTTTGCGGTAATTGTCAGCTAGAAGGCGAAGTTGAGACCGCTACGGAACATTCCGAAATTATTTTTCGTCCCATCGATCACGCCGAAGCACAAGTCGTTAGTCCAACCAATATGCCGCGCGATTCGGAATTCGAGTCCGGCTCCAAATTGGCCGAGCAATTTGGTTTCGGCGCCGAAGTGGTCCGTCTGCGCATGGACAGCGAACGCATCCGGCGGCCCTTGCGTGTGAACAATATCCCTTTCGCCACCGCCGAAAATCGCGCCCACACCCGCCCATGCATAGGGTGACAAACGTGTGCAAGGAATCGGATAGCGCAGCGTAAGCGTTCCCAGAACAGAGCCGATGGTGTGATCGTGATTGATTCTTCGGTGGATAAAAATCGGAACCGTCGGATCCTCGAAAATATCGAAACCAGGCTTGCTGGCGTCCAGAGCAAATCCTTCAACACCGAGACCAACGTAGCGACAGAAAAAATATTTGATGTCGCCTCCGCCGCCCCACGCGTGATCCCCACCAATATAATGGTCGTAAGTGCCCAGCACG
>QHPC01000350.1 GCA_003218915.1 Verrucomicrobiota bacterium | reverse complement strand
AGACACCGTTTTGGCCGCGCAGCCCGTACGGTGTGGCAAAGGTGTTTTCATATTGGGCGACCATCAATTACCGGGAGAGTTATGCTCTTTGCGCGAGTAACGCCATCATGTTCAACCATGAAAGCCCGCGGCGCGGCGAAACTTTTGTCACGCGCAAAATCACGCGTGCTGTTGCGGCGATCAAACACGGGTTACAAAAGGAATTGTTCCTCGGCAATCTGGACGCAAAGCGAGACTGGGGCTTTGCGCCTGAGTACGTCGAAGGCATCTGGCGAATCTTGCAGCTCGGCGAAGGCGACGATTTCGTGCTAGCTACCGGCGAATCGCATACTGTACGCGAATTTGTCGAAGCAGCTTTTGCCCACGCCAATCTGGATTGGAAGGAATACGTGAAGCATGATCCGCGGTATGAACGTCCGGCGGAGGTGGATATTCTGGTTGGTGATGCTTCGAAGGCGCGAAAGACCCTCGGTTGGGAACCGAAAGTGCGTTTCCAGGAACTGGTGCGTGTCATGGTCGACGCCGACATGGCATTGCTGTCGCGAGAGACGCCGAGAAAGCATCTCGGCAAGCTGCCGTAGGTAATCAAGACCAAGGCTGTAGTGTCCGCTGTCCTCAGCGGATTTTTTCTCCTCCAAAGTTGTGCGCTGAGGACAGCGCACGCTACAGCACGTCGACCTTACCGCATCACGAATGGCGCCGCATTAGTGTCAGCCATCGAATGAGCCGACACGAGACTCGGAACGGCGGCGGCAAGCGGTGCGTTCACGATAGTGACCGCGGCGCCGGTTCCTACGATGTCGTACAGTTGTATGATGTCGCTCGAACGCATCCGGATGCATCCATAGCTTGCGGGCGTTCCGATGCGCCGTTCCTCGGGCGTACCGTGGATATAAATATCTCGCGAGAGCGCGTTGGCGTTTTGCGCCTCCAATCCACGCAGCCAGAGGATGCGCGTCACGATTGGGTCGCGACCTGGAGAATCAGGCGCAACGATCTCACCCGTTCGACGTCGATCCTTGAAAACCGTGCCCGGCGACGCGTTATCGCCGATTTTTTGGGCAATCTGCATTTTACCCAGTGGCGTATAACGGCTGCCGCGCCAATCGCCCAATCCGAACTTCGACGTAGAGACTGGGTAAATTGCAACGACGTTGCCGCGATCAATAAGGGCGAGTTTTTGTTCACGTGTGCTGACCACGATCTGATGCTGCGTATCTGGCGCAGCGCAGGATGCGAGATAAAAGATCGGTACAATGAGGAGTGCGACCGGCCAAAACGGGTTGCGCCGAGTCTCTGGGGAGCACAGGCTGCTAGCCTGTCGCCGTCGGCAGCTTGCCGACGCCCCCTGCGAGTGGCAACCATTCCTCGTAGTGAACGTTTGGAGAGCTTTTCGGCAGGCTGCCGAAAAGGACAGGCTGGCAGCCTGTGCTCCCCAGAATCGTCGCACGGTGCGGTTGCCGGTTTTCATGTCCGATTGAACTGAAAAAATCCTTCCGCGGTTTCGGTTGTTGCCTCGGCAACTTCTTCCAGCGGAATCTGTCGCGCTGCTGCGATCGTTTCTGCCACGATGCGTGTATATGCCGGTTCGGAGCGTTTTCCGCGAAAAGGGACAGGCGCCAGATATGGGCAGTCAGTTTCCACCATGAATTTCCAAAGCGGGATTTGTGCCGCAACCTCTCGCACAGCCTCGCCGTTTTTGAAAGTAACAATTCCAGTGAACGAAACGAGATGGTCTAGATCGAGAACTTCATTTGCCTCATCAAGCGAGCCGCCAAAGCAATGAAAAACGCCGCGCAGTTTCCCGGCGTAAGGCCGCATGACTTTAAGCGTGTCCTCCCATGCATCTCGCTGATGGATCACTACGTTTAGCCCCAGCTCTACCGCGAGATCGAGTTGCTGTTGAAATAAGCTTGCCTGTTTCGATTTGTAAGCGCCGTCGCGGATTTGTGCTTCAATTTCTTCGTCGGTCTCGGTCCGCAGCGCGGACATGACCTGGACCTGCTCTTCCTTCGCTACTTTTTCGCTCGGCAAACGGTGGTAATCGAGTCCAGTCTCGCCGATCGCCACCACCCGCGGGTTCTTCGCCAGTTCGCGCAGCGGCGTGATCACGTCGTCCTGCGCCTCTTCAACAGACGTTGGGTGTACGCCGATTGCCGCGAAGACGGTTGAATGTTTTTCTGCCAGTTCGATCGCGCGCCGGCTGCTTTCCACCGAAGTGCCGATCGCGATGATGCGCGTAACGCCCGCTTTATTTGCGCGACGCAACACATCGTCGAGATCATTGGCGAAATCCGGAAAATCGAGATGTGCGTGCGTTTCGATTAGCATGCGTTGATTGTAGGGTGTTTGATTCGTTCGCGCCAGCTCGCTCACCCTTCGGGCTTCCCGTCCATGTCGTTCAACTCCCGTTG
>QHPC01000044.1 GCA_003218915.1 Verrucomicrobiota bacterium | reverse complement strand
ATTCCAACGTCGTTTTGAGGCAACACTCCACAGGAGAACCAGGGGAGTGAAAACAAGATCGCCAGTTGCATCGCCAAGCCACCATGTCAGCCAAATCGCGCCGTAGTTTGCCCAATCGGCAAAGCCGGCGAGCGCAAGACTCGTCAGGCCGAGAGCAGGGCTAATGATGGCGCTGATCCCTGCCGCGAGCGCAAATTTGAAAACGCCTTGTAGACGATCAAAGACATTTACGCCGCCGGCGAATCGATTCACCAGCCAGGCGCCCACGAGCGCCTCGAGCGTGTTGCCAGTGGCGATGGCAAATGACGTAGCGACATTTCCCGCAGTCGTAATGTTCACCAGAAATGCACCGATAAAGATGGCCGGCCACGCGCGATAGCCGAGCAAGATTAATGCGGCAAGCGCGATTCCCGCGGGCGGCCAAACCGGCGATGCACTCGCGTGCAACGACGCCAGCATCAAACCGAGTTTGCCGGCGATGAAGTAGATGACGGCCAAGATGCCGATGAGCGGCAGTCCAGAGAAACGTCGCGATTGCATTGCCCAACTGCCTTTACGGTCTACGTCCGGCGGCTCCAAGTTCGCATCGGAACATCTCGGCTTAGGAAATTCAGCTCGAGATCGCACATTGTTTGTTCATCGACATTATGTTCGTTTAGCTTACGCTAAACAGGGGCTATAACAGGGCCCCATCCGACTGAAGCCAATTACTCCAGCGGCTTACATCATGTTGGAACTAGTTTCTTGGCACAGCCCTTAGGTCTTTATCCGGAAACGGCACGGCAAAGTTCTTGAAAAGCTTAAAATTTCTTTCCATCTATTAAAAAGAGCACCTTGAGGTGGCCCCGTTGGGCATCCGGCAAGTTTACCGCGGCGCCACTTGCAGCAACACTCGTTTTGTTGACCGTCTGCAGATCTATTTCGGTGCCAGTGAGGCGACAATCTTGTCAAAGCGCGGATCGCCGCGCAGCGGGTCCCAAAACGGCAGCAGTTTCAATTGGCCATAGCTGACGGTGCTCGGCGGACGGATGGCGATGGCAAGCTGTTCGCAGGCGAGATCTTTGTCGCCGGCCCACGCGGCGATCATCGCCAAATACTCGATCATGAGTGGTCCATTGATTGAATCTTTTTCCACGGGAAGAAGTTCAACTGCGCGCCGGCCTTCGCGCAGCGCTTCCTCCTTGCGTCCGAGACTGGCGTCGATCAGGCCAAGCACGCATAGCGGCGGTCCGTAATTTGGTTCAGATCGAACCGCTTTCTCCTGCTCCGCGCGCGCAGCCATAAACGCCGCCCGTGCTGTGCCCTCGTCTTTCGTCAGACGAGCTATAACGCCTTCCATTAGGGGACGATTTACGTGAACAGCGTAGTCGGTCAGCGGTATTTCGCCGAATGCGTTCAATGCATTCTTTGCCGCAGCGACGTCGCGCTCGGCCAGTGCACAGCTCAGCCAATCGTTGGCGACATTCGGTAGGGCCTCGGGATTCGTGGTCTGAATGGAATCGATTGCTCGATGCAATGGCCCGGTATCGGCCTTCCAATGAAATTGGATTGCCGCAAGCGCTACTTTTGTATTGACATCGTTCGGGTCGATGGCCAACGCGCGATCGAAAACAGATGTCTCTTCAGCATAGCGCCGGAGAACTCCGTAACTGATCCCGATCTGCTGCAGCGTGAAAAAGTTGCGCGGATCGAGATCAATGGCGCGCTCGAGGTTTCGTGTGGATTCTTCCCAGCGCCCCTGACGCCTCTGGATGTAACCCGTCAGCTCGAATATCCGCGAATCATTGGGCAAAGTTTGGCGGGCAACTTCCAGTTCAGCCAAGGCACTGTCATAATCGCGATATCCCCAATAAAGAGTTTGCGCACGCGCGAGGTGCGTTTCACGTCATGAGCCTGGGCGAGTTGGCAGTACGCTTTGAAAAATGATGGATCACGTGCAATAGCCTGGTTCAGGAGATCAACCGCCTGCAGCAATTTCGCTCTCGCGGCACTGCTAAGTCTGGTCAGAAGAAGATTTCTGGCGCGCGTGTAGAGATCGAAGGCGGTGATGTCAGCTGTCGGGGGGCGTTCGATTGCGATCTTTTCACGTGGTGAAAGCTTGGCCTGAAGCTGCTCGGCAATCGCCTTTGCGATTTCACTTTGAATCGCGAACACATCCGCAAGATCGCGGTCATAAGTCTGCGCCCAGAGTTGCCGGTCGGTTCGCGCATCGACCAGCTTTGCATTGACACGCACGCGATTGCCGGAGCGCTGAACGCTTCCTTCCACCACATTCGCCACGCCGAGTTGTTGGCCGATCTCGCGCAAATTGCGCGCGACTCCGCTCTTGTATTGCATCACCGAGACGCGGCTGATTATTTTGAGGTCGGCAACCCGGGCAAGGTTGGTAAGAATCTCATCCTGGACACCATCAGCAAAGTACGCGTTCTGTTTTTCATTACTCAGATTTTCGAAGGGTAGTACAGCGATGCTCTTCTCGACAACGGCAGCGGCGGGTTGCGAAAGGTTGTGTGTGGTCGTCGGCGAGCTTCGATGAAATAAGGTCAAAAAACTGACTGCCAGCGCGATTGCCGACCCGAGTATCGCGACTAACAGCACAGATTTTGGCCAGCGCGGCGCGATGATTGGTCGAACTGGAACAGCAGCCTGCTTCCACCTCTTTCCACGTCTCAGTTTCTCGGGCACGGCTGGATTGCCGAGACTATCTTTGTAGAGATTAACCAGGTGCAGCCTCAGCCCGTACTTCACTTCACATTCGCCCAGATCGTGCAGGTAAGGCCGCCAGTGTCGGTAGTCCGCCAAGTCATCTGCCAAATGTTTCGACAAAAGGATGTGACCGGCATCGCCGCAATCCATCACCCGCTGCGCGATGTTAATTCCAGCACCAGCGATGTTTGTCCTTTCGTTAACATCGATAACTTGATTGACCGGCCCGCTGTGAACACCCATGCGTAATTTGATGTGCGGGTGGTCTTTTAACGCCTGGCTAATCTCCAGCGCGCATTGCGCGGGCTCCTCCGGGCTGCGGGAAAAAAGTAGCGCCATCCCATCACCGGTTGTCACCCGAGTGAGTTTGCCGCTTCTTTCCGCTGCCCGAAAACATTCGGTGCTCCGCACGATCCGGTTTAGTTCCTGGAGCAGATCAACCTGGTCATCAACCAGCAACTTCGAATAACCGACCACGTCGATTAGTAAAATGTGCGCGATCTCTAGCGAGAGATCGGGCCTGGTCCCGGCGGATGTGTTTTGGGTGTTCAACCATCCCCCTTTTGGCTAAAATGATGATACCAACAATAGTGCTTCCTGTCGAAGACTCAACGATCGCATTCGTTAGCCGCTGTTAGTCAATTTAGCGGAGTTTCGGTTTATCGCTGCGGATTAGCATACCCTTCGTTGGGAACTCCGATACGACTGGAATCTCGAGTTCCTCAATATGAATCCGATTGGAGGGAGAAGTTAGCTCATTGGGCATTGAGCAAGACTCTCTCGCTGCAAATTAGAGCAACCCTCGTTTCGTCGGTAAGCCGTCTCGTTATTTCGCTTCTTTCGGCGCGCTCGATGCGAGTTTTTGGAAGCGCGGATCGCTCCGCAGCCGGTCGAACATGGGATCGAGCCGGAGCAATGCAGGCGTTAGCGGGATATTTAACGTCCATGCGCCTGCGCCCGGTATCGAGAGCACTTTCTCTAATGCGGCGATGGCGCGATCAGATTCTCCTGTTTGCGCCGCCACCCGCGCGAGGACTTCGATCGGCATTGGACCATCCATGGCATCTTTTTCAATTGGAATCGCCGCGGTTGCGCGTTCGGCCAGAGCCAAGGCAGCGGTTTTGTCACCAAGGCCCATGTTGGTCAGCGCGAGATCCCCAATCAGGGTATAATTATCAGGCTGTTCTTTCAGGAAAGGTTCCAGTTCGCGGCGTGCCTGTCTCCAACTTTCCTGCGCAGCGCCTTGGTCGCCGGCGAGGTCTTGCGCCCACCCTAGCCAGAAGCGCAGTTCACCAATGAGATAACCGAGCGCCGGATCGGGCTCCGCCAGCAGCTCCTTCAGGCGCGGTATCAGCCGCGCAGGCTGGCGCTCCAAGATCGTCTGGTAGACTTGTGCTTCCAACGCGAAAGGGGCGCTGGCCGTCGGACGCAGCGGATTGAGCAAGGTCGCCGCCCGCGTCAGGTCACCTTCGGCTTGCGCCGTCAACGCCTTTTCCGCAAGAGTATCGACGTCATTAGGCGTGATATCGAGAACCTGATCCAGCTTACGCCGCGCCTCCGGAAAGCGGCCGAGAAAGATATAGGAGAACGCATGTCCCGTTAAAAGGGTAACGTTGCGTGGGTCGATCTGCTCGGCTTCATTAAAGTAAGTCTCGCTGCGATCCCACTCACCATGTCTCCGTGCGACGTAGGCTAGTGCTTCAGGAATCTGGCTGTTATTCGACAGGAGCTGTCGCGCCCGTTGAAGGTAACGGACAGCAGTATCGTAATCCTTGAGGCAGCCATAATGATACCAGCCTTTGGCATAGAGCGCCTCGGCGAGATCCGGCTGAAGATCAAGTGCGGTGTCCGCTGCGTGGCGCGCCTCTTCACGCAGGGCCGAGGTTGGTTGCAGAGACAGCATTACGTAGCCCACAGCGTCGACCTGTGATAGCACGGCCCACGCGAGGGCGAATTTCGGATCCAGTCGCACCGCTTCTTTTAAGTAGCTCTGTGCAGCAATTTGGTCGGCGTAGTTAAGTCCTGTTTTCACGCTGTAAGCGAGACCACGCAGGTAGGCGTCGTAAGCCTCGGGATTGTCTGTCGGTTTGGCGGCGATGACCTCTTCTTCGTGGCCGCTGAGGTGTGCTTGCAACTGGTCGGCGATGTTTTTAGCGACTTCACTCTCGACCGAAAGGATGTCGGTCAACTTGCGATCAAACGTATCGGCCCAAAGATGGGACTCACTGGCCGCTTTGATTAGTTGCACGTTCACGCGCACGGCATCGCCGCTCTTTTGCACGCTCCCTTCCAGGATGTGGGCGACGCCAAGTTGTGTGGCGATCTCACGCAAATTTTCAGGCGCACTTTTGTAACGCTGCGTCGATGTGCGCGAGATCACCTTTAAATCGGCGATCTTGGATAAGCGCATCAGAATCTCCTCCTGGATGCCGTCGGCAAAGTAGGCGTTGGCTTTTTCTTCGCTCCGGTTTTCAAAGGGAAGAACGGCGATACTCTTTTCCGCAATAGGAAGTCCTACGGCGGCGGCTTTCACCGAAGAGGAGCGCGCAACCGCCGGTGAGCCTCCTCGGTAAAAGACTGAAAAGCTGATCGCCAAAGCCACAGCTGAAACGAGCAAAACAGCGGTAAGCACATACTTGGGCCAACGGGGCGCAATGTCCGGACGGACGCTAACAGCGGACGTCTGCTTCCCTCTTCTTCCTCGCTTGAGTTTTGCAGGGAGATGTGGATTTCCGAGGTTGTCTTTGTAGAGATTAACCAGGTGCAGCCTCAGCCCGTACTTCACTTCACATTCGCCCAGATCGTACAGGTAAGGCCGCCAGTGTCGGTACTCCGCCAAGTCATCTGCCAAATGTTTCGACAAAAGGATGTGACCGGCATCGCCACAGTCCATCACCCGCTGCGCGACATTGATTCCCGCTCCGGCGATGTTTGTCCTATCATTGACATCGGTAACTTGATTGACAGGCCCGCTGTGCACTCCCATCCGTACCTGGATATGCGGATGATCTTTTAAGGTTCTGCTAATTTCGAGCGCACATCGCACCGGCTCTTCCGGGCTGTGGGGAAAAAGGAGCGCCATCCCGTCTCCGGTCGGCATTCGGATGAGTTTGCCCGTTGTTTCCGCTGCCCGAAAAGATTCAGTGCTCCGCACGATTTGATTGAGTTCCTTCAGAAACTCAATCTCCTCGTCAACCAGCAATTTCGAATAACCCACTACGTCGATTAACAAGATGTGCGCGATCTCGAGCCGGAGATCCGGCTTAGTCTCCGCAGATGTGTCTTGGGCGTTCACCCTCTAGCCCTCTTGGGAACCTTAATAATACGCTTGGCTCGGTCGAGAGCAATGGCTGGAATCAGCCCGCAAGAAGACGCCAAAAGTCGCGCGCAGTGGTCTCGTACTGCGCCGAGTAATTCTTGACGCGACTTCTAGTTTAGTCGCTATGGCGTTGCGCGTTGTTTTTCGGGAGCTTCGATGTCAGTGGAACCCTCGATTTAGATCGGTTTGTTGAGAATCTGCTATAACTATTTCGGTGCAAGCGAGGCGACGATCTTATCAAAGCGCGGATCGCCGCGCAGCGGATCCCAGCGCGGATGCAGAAGCAGTTCGCCGTAGCTCAAATAACTTGGAATTTTCGCCGCTTCGTCTAATCGCTTAAGCGCGCGATCCTTCTCGCCCGTCCACGCATAAATAACAGCCAGGTATCTGATCAATAACGCGCCTTCTATGGCATTTTTGCTGACTGGCATTAGCTCAACAGCGCGACGACCTTCACGTATTGCGTCCTCTTTGTTTCCGAGAGCAGCGTCGGCCATCCCGAGCACGCATAGCGCTTCCGCATAGTCGGGTTGGTCCGCGATCAGCTTGGCCGCTTCGTTGCGCGCCGTGGTAAAGGCAGCGTTGGCCGCCGCTTTATCGCCCCTCATCTGAGCGACCACGCCCTCGCATGAAGCCCGCGGAAATGGAATAAAGTCATCGTAACATCCAGCGATCGGCATCGCAGCCAGGGCGCGAGCCGCGAAACCGAAATCGCGCTCGCAAAGAGATACCTCCAGCCATAGTTGCGCCACGTTTTTGCCTTCGCGCGGATCTTCAGCAAGGATCGCTTCCACTGTGGAGCGCAGCGGGCGCGTGTCGGCATGCCAGTAGAGCTCGATCGCCGCACGATAGGCTCGCATGTTGGAGTATTTGGGATCAATTGCGATTACGCGCTCCAAAATGCGCTCGGCATCGGCATAACGGCGCAGAAAAAAATAACTATCAGCCAGTTGTTTGAGGAAGCCACTGTTTTGCGGGTCAAGCTCGATAGCGCGCTCGAGATTTTTCGTCGATTCAGCCCACCGGCCCTGCCGTCGATCGATAAAGCCCAGTATTTCAAACGACAGCGGGTCGTTAGGCAAACTTTGCTGCGCCAGTTTGAGTTCCCCGCGAGCGTGGTCGTAATCGAGATATCCCCAATACAAATGCTTGGCCAGGGCGAGATGCGCTTCGCCTGAATTCGGGCGCAGGCGAGTGAGCGATTGGATCGCCGCATCGGCCATGGCTAACCGTGCAGGAGTGTGATCAATGCCCGAAAAATAGAGCTGATCATGCGCCTGGGCGAGTTGATAATAAGCAAATGCGAACGCGGGATCGCGTTCGATTGCTTGATCCAGTAGGGGAACGGCCTCGGAGAGGCTCTCTACTAGAGGCGTACTAAAGGCAGAAGTGGCGATGAGTGTTTTGGCCCGTATGTACAGGTCGTAAGCAGCTAGATCAGCTGTTGGTTTTTGCTCGATTGCCGCCTTTTCGCTTGGAGAGATTCTGGCTTGAAGCTGTGCGACTATCTTCCCAGCCAGCTCGCTTTCGATTGCAAACACATCCGCGACATCGCGATCGTAGCGTTCCGCCCAAAGCTGGCTGTCCGTGCGCGCATCGACCAACTGAGCATTGACCCGCACTCGACCATCGGCACGCTGGACTGTGCCTTCTAACACGTGCGCTACGCCCAGGTCGGTCGCGACCTCGCGCAGGTTGCGCTTCGGCCCGGCCTTGTACTGCATCACCGACGTCCGGCTGATCACTTTCAGGTCAGCAACTCTGGAAAGGCCAGTGAGGATTTCATCCTGCACGCCATCAGCGAAGTAAGCATTCTCCTTCTCGTTGCTTAAATTCTCGAATGGAAGAACAGCAATGCTCTTCTCGGGAATCGCAGCCAGCGCGCTAAGAGCTCTTGACACCGTCGTTGGTGGCGCTCGCTTCAAAAAGATCAGGGAGCTGATAACCATGGCAACTGCGAACACGAGAAAAGCGATCGCAAGCGCGGCCCTGGGCCAACGGAGGGCAGAAATTGGACGGATGCTAGCTGCTGAGGCCGGTCTCCTTCTACCGCGCCGGAGTTTCTCGGGGACCTGCGGATTGCCGAGACCATCCTTGGAGAGGTTAAATAAGTGCAGACGCAGCCCGTACTTGACTTCGCACTCGCCCAGGTCGTGCAGGTGCGGCTGCCAATGGCGGTACTCCGCCAAATCTTCCGCTACATGCGCCGACAAAAGAATGTGTCCGGCATCACCACAGTCTAGCACTCGCTGCGCGACATTGATTCCCGAACCAGCTATATTCGTTTTCTCATTAACATCGATGACTCGATTGACCGGACCGCTATGAACTCCCATTCGCAGCCGGATGCTCGGATGATCTTGCAACGCTTTGCTAATCTCCAACGCACACCGGGCCGGTTCTTCCGGAGTGTGGAAGAAAACCAGCGCCATCCCATCGCCAGTCGGCACTCGGATGAGTTCAGCTCTTGCTTCCGCAGCACGAAAACATTCGGTACTTCGCACGATTTGATTGAGTTCCTTCAGAAACTCAATCTGCTCTTCAACCAGCAATTTCGAATAACCGACCACATCGATTAGCAAAATGTGTGCGATCTCGAGCGGGAGATCACGCGTGGTTCCGGCGGATGTGTTTTGCGAGTTCAACCATCCCCTTTTGCTAGACCGATGATACCGACGATAGCGCGTCGTGTCGAGACTCAACAATCGAATTCGTTAGCCGCTGTTAGTTAGTTTATCGGTTTTCGTTTAATCGCCCAGACGCTCTTCTATGGCAGCTCCGACGCGAGTGCAAATTTCGAGCTGTTCGATGTGAATCCGATCTGAGAAAGGATTTGGCTCATTGGGCAGCGAGCAAGATTACCCCGGTGCCACTTAGAGCAACACTCTTTCGTGCGGAAGTTGCCACCTACTTCGGCGCGAGCGAAGCGACGATCTTATCAAAGCGCGGGTCGCCGCGCAGAGGATCCCAATACGGGTGCAAACGGAGCTCACCATAGCTCAAAAAACCGGGAAGCTTCGCCGCGATGGTTAACTGCTCGAACGCAAGATCCTTCTCACCCGTCCACGCATAGATGAGCGCCAAATTTTGCACCAGCAACGGACCAATAATTGCATCTTTTGTCACCGGCAGTAGCTCGACTGCGCGGCGGCCTTCACGAATGGCGTCCTCCTTATTGCCAAGGGCCGCGTCAGCTACGCCTAGCACGCAAAGTCCTTCCGGATAATCAGGCTGTCCCGCAACGAGTTTGGCGGCTTCGGCACGCATGTTGGTAAAGGCAGCGTGGGCCGCTGCTTTATCACCGCGCATTTGAGCGACTACCCCTTCGCACCAGACCCGCGGAAACGGAATGGTTTCTTGATAGCACCCCGCAACCGGAAGAGCAGCAAAGGCGCGGAGCGCACTATCGAAATCGCGCTTGCACAGCGATCCGCGAAGCCAAAGCTGGGCAATGTTCTTAACTTCGCGCAGATCTTCAGTGAGGATGGCCTCTATTGCCGATAGCAGCGGGCGGGTGTCGGCATGCCAATCAAGCTCGACTTCCGCACGCGAAGCTCGTAGTACTGCTTCCTTGGGGGTAACCGCCATTGCGCGATCCAGGACGCGCTCTTGATCCGGGTAACGACGCAGACGGTTATAGCTGTTAGCGATTTGCTGGAGAACGTGGGGGTTTTGCGGGTCGAGCTCGGCGGCGCGTTCAAGATTCTTGGTCGATTCAGCCCAGCGTCCTTGCCGTCGGTCGATATAGCCGGCCAGCACAAACGCCCACGGTTCGTTAGGCAAACTCTTCTGCGCCAGAGCAAGTTCCTTCCGAGCGCGGTCGTAATCGTGGTAACCCCAGTACAAATGCTTGGCTAGAGCAAGATGCGCTTCACCGGAATCTGGAAGTAAGCGAGCGAGCGATTGGATCGCTGCGTCAGCCATGGCCAATCGCGCAGGAGTGTGGTCGAGACCGGCGAAGTAGATCAGATCATGAGCGTGAGCAAGTTGGTAATAGGCAAGCGCGAAGGCGGGGTCGCGTTTGATTGCTTGATTCAGCAGACTAACGGCCTCAAACAGGCTCTCCTGTAAGGGCGTACTCCAAACAGCAGTCGCGATAAGTGTTTTGGCTTGGATGTACAAATCGTGAGCTACAAGATCAGCCGTTGGTTTTTGCTCGATTGCCTCCTTTTCACTCGGAGAGATTTTGGCTTGAAGCATCGATCAACTGAGCGTTGACGCGCACTCGACCGCCGGCACGCTGGACTGTGCCTTCCAACACGTGCGCTACGCCCAGGTCGGTCGCGACTTCGCGCAGGTTGCGCTTCGGCCCGGCCTTGTACTGCATTACCGATGTACGGCTAATCACTTTCAGATCGGCGACTCTGGAAAGGCCAGTGAGAATTTCATCCTGTACGCCATCGGCGAAGTAAGCATTCTCTTTCTCGTTGCTTAAGTTCTCGAAGGGAAGAACAGCGATACTCTTCTCGGGGATCGCAGCCAGCCCGTCGGTAGCTTTTGCCCCGGGAGCAAGAGCTCTCGCCACAGTCGTTGGTGGCACTCGCTTCAAAAAGATCAGGGAGCTGATAACCAGGGCAACCGCGGACGCAACAAGAGCCACTAGAAGCACGACCCTGGGCAGTCGAGGAGCAGTAATTGGACGGACACTAACAGCAGGCGCGTGTTTCCTCCTCCCTCGCCGGAGTTTCTCGGGAACCTGCGGATTGCCCAGACCATCCTTGTAGAGGTTGAACAAATGCAGGCGCAGCCCGTACTTCACTTCGCACTCGCCCAGATCGTGCAGGTGCGGCTGCCAGTGGCGGTATTCGGCCAAATCTTCCGCCACGTGCGCCGACAAAAGAATGTGTCCGGCGTCACCGCAGTCCAGCACTCGCTGCGCCACATTGATCCCCGAACCAGCTATGTTCGTTTTCTCGTTAACATCGATGACTCGGTTGACCGGACCGCTGTGAATTCCCATCCGCAGTCGGATGCTCGGGTGATCTTGCAATACTCTGCTAATCTCGAGCGCACACCGAGCTGGTTCTTCCGGACTGTGGAAGAAAACGAGCGCCATCCCATCGCCGGTCGGCACTCGGATGAGTTCGTCCCTTGCCTCCGCAGCGCGGAAACTTTCGCTACTCCGCACGATTTGCTTCAACTCTTGCAGCAATTCAATTTGCTCGTTCACGAGCAGCTTTGAATAACCGACGACGTCCACTAACAGCAGATGTGCAATCTCCAACTGGAGATCCGGCGTTGGTTCAGCCGACGGGTCTTGCGGGTTCACCCTTTAGTACTACGGATTCTAACGGCGGTGGTTGCGGTGGTCGAGAGCAAATGGGAATTCGCGCAGACTCGGACGCGCATCCAAAATCAATGCGCGTTTCCCGCTAATTGATGAGCGCCTTTCCTACAGTTCCAGGTTGATACGTTTGCAGCTCTGTGCGGATAAGACCAGGTCCGAATGCCGCCACATTAAGAACGATCATGATGAAGGCGAAGAGATACATTCCCATGGCCAGGCCGATCCCGACGTGCATTGCACAAATGCCGATCAACCAAATCTTTCGCGTCTTGCTATTCCAAATAAGAAATGGATAACCGATTTCCAACAGACAAATCAAGATTCCCGCGACCGGGAAGAGGTACTTCCATCTCACGAGTATCTCGGCATCGATGACGTTGAAAGGCGGCCGGATCAGCGCGCGCCACATACTCGAACCATCCCACCAACCGATGCCGAGGCATTTCGTCAAGCCGCTGAAAAAATAGATGACACACAAGTGAAGCTGAAGCAGCCGACGCCAAAAACCAAGATGCTGTGGATCCCTTGGTCGCGATTTTCGTAATCGCCAGTCGAGAGAATATCGATCCGGCAACGGCGATAACATCAGGTAAAAGAGCCCGATGGTCATAAAGTTATCCAGGCCATAAGACACGAACCCACCGCTCTTTGCTGCGCACAGGTGAAGAAACCAGGCCAGAATCGCTGTGAATCGAGAGGCTAGTCCGATAAGAAGACTACAGCCGGAGGCGATTAAACAAATCCACGTAACGCTAAGGACTGTCTCTTCGTGCAGGCCAGCGTGCGTCGCCAGAGGGACGAACCATCCCAATCTCGGAACGAAATGGCTTTCCAGAGAGAGAATTGCTTCTCCGAGATTTCGGCTAATCAAGCCATGGCCTGTTCCTGCAAGGAGATAATTCCAATCGCCTCGTAGGGACAGAGCGTAAAGCACGACCTGAAGACCAAGACCGATTCTTAAGACCGCCAGCCACGTATCAGTCTCAGCAGGAAAACAGAAATTGATCAGCCGTTTCCGCCATGCCGACAATCTCTTCATGGCGGTCTTTGCTCAGTCGCTTCGTCGGTAACGCTGAAGTCGTAGGCATATAGAAACTCGTATGATTCCCTTTTTCCATGCTCGAATTCTGGCGCGCTTGGTAAAACTACCGATCCGAAAATCGCGCGAATCATTGTTGCGTCTGCGTGCTCGCGCCAAACCGCATCGGCCAGCATCTTAACCATCGTTTGCCGAAACGCTTCGGAGCGAGTGCGCCCAATCGTATCCAACAAACCAGCAACACGCAGGACGGATGCTACATTGGACACGCGCGGCAGTTCGTATTCAACGCGCCCGTCTGGAAAACGAAGTTCGAATACCAGTTTGTAACTATTTGGGATATTTGGCGCGAAGAAACCGTATCCGGCCTCAATTCCAGAAAGATGCAAATACCCAGTCAAAATTTGGCGGACCGGGTTCGAACGCGGCAAGCGTTGCCCTAACGGGATCGACGCGATTTGCTCGGCGCGTTGCCAAAAGTTCTTAGACGACTCCGGGAAAATAGTCCTGCTCGTTGAGAGAAGCCAGAAGGTGTCACGCGATGAAACCGTGATTATGAGGGACAATTGCAGGGCAAGGCCTGCCAAGTAAACGCGCTTCTTGCTTAAGGTCATCCGGTTCCGCCGTCTGATCCGCGGTTCAAATCCGGCTGTGCGGAACAAAAAACTGTTACGGATTTATTGTGGAGAGGAACGTTTGTTCCTCATCAAGATCGGCAAAAGCCACCTTCTGCGAAAGATTCGTTGGATCTGCCGGTGCCGGATTCCCAGCAGCCTTGGAACGAATTGCATGCCTCGTGGTCAGCCCGCGGTTGCCTTTGTGCCAAGCCGGGTTACCCAAGTGCGGGTGGTCTTTATCGTAATAATCTACATTACACACGTCTTTGCCGTGTTTTCCAATTAGGTCATCGAATGCTTTTGCAACATCCTCTGAAGAGGCTCTGGTTTTCACGCCATCTGCATCGAAGATCATAAGAATCGGGTCTCCGCCGGTTAGGAGGGAAGCCTTCAAACACGCAGAAATTAGGACAATGGAAGCGGTGACGCCTGCTGCCAGAATTACGAGTTTTAATGCGAATGTTCCAGATGGGGTTTTCATAGCACCTGCTGGTTTGACTCTCCAGCCGACAATTATCAAGCCTAAACTTTCGGAATGACCCAGCTCGCAATGGCAAATGGTTAGAGGAGGCATCCAAGATCCCTTTTGTAGCACCAGCCGTTCACGCCTACCTTGACGTGGCGACGCGCGCATTGAGGTTGAATGGACGATGAAAACTGTCTGGCGCGTTTTTGCTTATTTGAAGCGATATCCCTGGATGGCCGCAGGGACGTTGACCTGCGCGATCTTGAGCACGCTGATGGTGATCGTTTTCCCGGCGACCACGAAATGGATCATCAACGACGTCGTACGTGCGAGTCGACCGGACAAATTGCTGCCGCTAATCGCGCTTGCGGCGATCGCGTTTCTCCTCCAGCACGGGTTCAACGCGCTGCGCATTATCCTGAACAACACGTTTGAACAAAAAGTGATCTTCGATTTGCGCAGCGATTTGTATTCGCACATCCAGCTGCTGCCACTGCGGTGGTTCGACAATCGCGCCACGGGCGATCTGATGACGCGCGTGATTGAGGACGTCAACTCAGTCGAGCGTGTGTTGATCGACGGAATCGAGCAGGGTGTCGTAGCCATTCTGCAGGTGCTCATCGTTGTGGGAATGATGTTTTATCTGAATGCAAAGCTGGCGTTGCTTGCGCTGGTCCCATTCCCGCTGCTAATCGCCGGCACGCTCACCTACACGCTGACTGCGCATCGGCGGTATCGTTTGCAGCGCCGGGCCTCGTCGGACATGAACGCCCTGCTGCACGATAATCTGGCGGGCGTCCGGCAGATCAAGAGTTTCGTACGCGAGAACGAAGAGCACGCGCGGTTTAACCGGGTAAGCGATCAATTGCGGCGCGCCACACTCGTAGTGATGCGGGTATGGGCGATTTACAGCCCGTCGATGTCGCTGTTTGAATCGATTGGCGCGCTGATGGTGCTCGGGTTTGGCAGTCACGCCGTGCTTACGGGTTCGATGCAGATCGGCGATCTGGTTGCGTTTCTAATTCTAATCGCGTTTCTCTACGATCCCTTGGGCCGATTGCATCAGCTCAATCAACTTGTGCAGGCGGGGCGCGCGGCGGGCGAGCGTGTATTTGAAATCCTCGATGAACCTGCGGAGCCGGGTGCTGTAACCGCGGGCGCTGACCGCGGCCGCACGCAAGTTCTAGGCGACATCTGCTACGAAAACGTTTCCTTCAGTTACGTGGAGGGATTGCCCGCGCTAAGCAATGTTTCCTTTTACGCGCCGCCAGGCGCGACCGTCGCGCTGGTGGGAGCAACCGGCGCCGGTAAATCGACGGTGGTGAATCTGCTCGTCCGTTTCTATGAACTCACCGGCGGACAAATCTACATCGATCGGAAACCGATTGGGGAATATGACCTGCGTGCATTGCGCGAGGCGATCGGGGTGGTGACGCAGGAAAGTTTTTTGTTCAACGGATCGATTCGCGAAAACGTCCTCATGGGGAAACCGCAAGCGACCGACGCGGAATTATGGCGGGCAGTGATTGCGGCGAACGCGCAGCAATTTATCCAACGCTTACCAGACGGCTTGGACAGCGTCGTGGGCGAGCGCGGAGTCAAATTAAGCGTAGGCGAAAAGCAACGACTTTCCATTGCCCGCGCGTTGTTGAAAGATCCGCCGATTTTGATTCTCGATGAAGCGACTGCGAGTGTGGACACTGCGACGGAGCGCCTGATCCAGGAAGCGCTCGAGCGCCTGATGGCGAACCGCACATCGATTGTCATCGCGCATCGGCTTTCGACGATTGTGCATGCGGACCAAATCCTGGTACTCGATCATGGCCGGATCATTGAGCGCGGCACACACGACAAGTTGCTGTCACTGGGTGGAAAATATACGCGGCTGTGCCAGCAAAGTTTGCTCGAAACCTCCCCGCTGCGGCAAACCGAATCGCCGGCAGAAATTGTCTCTTCACAGACAGCCGAGACAGAAGAAGAACTGCCAGTCTGCTAACATAGAGGCTTCTGCGGGTCGATCGGGCATCAACGGACGAAGCAGCGACCGCTAAACTCGACGGCTTAAAGCCGTCGAGTTTCAATGGATTTGCGTTCCGACACGCTGAATGACCGCTTCATATTTTTCTTTTAGCTCAGCGTATCGTCGCTCGGCTTCCATCAGAGCGCGGCGCTCTTCTTCCAGGCTTTGTTCAAGATCACGAATCTGCTCTTGGAGACGAATCGACATTCGAGCCACCGCGGGTCCGACCGGATCGCCCAGTTGAATTTCGGTTTGGCCTTCCCCAATATCTTCTAGTCCCGTTTCCCACAACTGGGGCATCTCCTGAATCTTGCACCGAGCGCCGTTGCGAGTGTTGATGACGAGAGTTTCGCCATCGATTTCGCCGAGCCGAATAAATTCCTGGAGAGTCCCCAGAGTTGTCGGTCCGTAATAATGCTCACTGGTAAGCTCCACCAACCAGTCCATACCGAGCTGGGCCAGCATCGGCGCTTTTACCCAGGTCTGCCGGTCGTTAGAAAGCGTATCGTGTGGTGCGATCTGCGCCGCCGCCGCCCAGCGAGCGATTTGATCAAAACGCACCGGACCAAAGGTGCTTCCGTCTTCGTGCTTGCGCAGAAACCAACTTTGATTCACGAGCCTTGCATCACTCTGTTGGCGATGGCGAACTGGAAGGCGCCGGCGACGCGGCCGGGATAATGATGGTCTGTCCAGCCTGCAGCTTACGACCATCTTCGATATGATTGGCGTTTTGCAGTTCGTCCACAGTCACTTTGTACGTTTTCGCGATAGAAGTGAGTGTCTCGCCACGTGCGACGATGTGCGTGTTCCCGCTGGCCGGATGCGATGGAGACCCCGCTTCGGCGGCAGGCGTAGTTGTCGAAGGCGTACTTTCTCCGATCATTACGCCCGGGCGCATGTGTGCGATTTGCTGTTCCAGTTTGAGGATCTCCTGAGAAAGCGCGTCAATCTTGGCGTTCTGTTCGTCTATCTTTTTTGCCAGCGCTTCAAGTTGAGCGGTATCATCTGATTTGCGAGATTTCGGCGCGGGGGTTTGAGCGGAAGCAGTGCAGAGCATACCAAAAAGGAACGTCGCACAAAAAAACACTGCCGGCTTCATCGGGGCAAAACTTTGCCATCAGCAGATTTGTCTGGCAAGCGCCATCGCTTCGAGACGTCACCCTCCTCAGGCAGGTCACAACGGAGCCCGGCTCAAATACTTTTGACGCTTCAACGGTTCGACTTTTTAACGACGCGAAGCGTGGAGCTTGCCTTTCCAATATTTGCTCTTAGATTTTTTTATGCCTGAGCGCATTCAGAAGCCGGTCGAACCGGCTCCGTGGGGTCCAAAACAAGGCGATGGTGGAGGTCCACGTTCACCGGACATTTCGCGGCCGGACACGAAGGACCTTCTAAAAAAAATGCGCAAGGTGGATCCCAATCAATCCAAGCGCTATCGCCAGCGCACCGGCCAATAATGGAGCGCTCCCCGGTGGCGTTTGACCAGAATTTCTCTGGCGCAGCCGGCGATTTCGCTGCGCTGCTGCGGCACAAAGGCTTGCTGGCTCCGGCGGCTGCGAATCCGCTACCGCAAGCGGGAACACCTGAGAAAACGTGGCAACCAACAGAGGCCACCACAATTCTCGCTTTCAAATTTTCAGGCGGCGTGCTGGTGGCAGGCGACCGCCGCGCGACTGCGGGCAACACAGTTGTGTACGATCGCGCGGACAAGGTTTTGGAAATCGACCGGCACTCGATCATGGCCATTGCCGGCGTACCAGCGACGGCGTGGGAAATGGCGCGTGTGCTCGAACACTCGTTTCAATATTTTCGGCGAACGCAGCTGCAGGAAATGAGCGTCGACGGCAAAGTGCGCGCTCTATCCAAGCTGTTGCGTGACAATTTCGGGTTCGTCATGCAGGGCGTGGGAGTCGTGGTGCCGATCTTCGCCACCTACGATTCTTATCCGAAGCCTGAGACACGCCTTTATTTTTACGATGCCATGGGGGCGCAATTTGAAGTGACCGATTACGCGGCAACGGGATCCGGATCGCCGGCGGTGCGCGGCATTCTTTATTACGAAAACAACTGGGGCGCGAAACCGCTGAAGGAGTTAGGCGAAGACGAATCGGTGTCGATCGCGTTGCGTGCATTGGATACGGCTGCGGAATCCGACACATCAACCGGCGGCGTAGATCGCGGCGGAAAGATTTATCCGTTGATCAAGATCGTATCGCGCGAAGGCATCACTACTTTGCCCGAGAGCAAAATTGCTGCGGTGTTCAAGGAAACCGTCGCATGATTGAAGAACCGTATCGTTGGGTCGAAGCGATCGCTAATCGCCGCGAGTACATCGAAGCGCAGCTTGCGCCCGGCAGTCCGATCGCGGCGCTCGGTTATCGCGACGGCATTTTGTTTCTCACCGTCGGTCAGACGCGCCAGAAGATTTTTGAGATTTACGACCGGATTGCCATGGGTACGATTGGTCATCCCGGAGATATCGAGCGATTGCGTATGGCGGCGATCGAATTGGCCAGCACTGAAGGGTTCACCCGGTCCGCGACGGATGTGTCATTGCGACGGCTCGTACATTACTCGCTCAGTCCGGTAATGAAGAGCGCGTTCGAACAGATCTATGGGCCACCGTATCTGGCGCGGATGCTCTTTGCCGAGGTCGGAGACCGAGCCGAGGAGGATTTATTTTTACGAGTGGAGTATGATGGCGAGATCGCAGCCAATGGCGCAACGTACGCGCAGGCGCGACGGGACTTTGCCGCACTCAGCGGGACACAGCAATCGAGAGGGCTGATGGAAGCATTTCTTGCAACCCAGCACGCGTCCGATGCCAACCTTGAGTCGGCCCTCAACTCCGCGCTCGATGCATGGAGCGTCGGGCATATGACGTTGCAAACCAGCGATGCAAAGGAACCACCAGAGCGCTCTGCTGTCAGGAAACATCGACAGGAACAACTCGCAAATGCCGGAATTGAGGCGGCAGTGCTTGAGCGTGACGCGGGCAGAGCAATCCGTTATCGTTCGTGGTCAGACAACGAATTACGTCCTTTGATCCGCGATTAATATATGGGGAAAAATCATCGTCCGGAAGTCACATGTGAAACCGCTTCGGAATATCCTGGCTCTCTCGGGATTGTTGCTAATGATGGCGTCTTTCGTCTGGATGCAGGTCCGCCAGACCGAAAGAGCTAAGCCCGCCGCAGAGCCGAGAACAGCGCAGCCTTCGGCTGCACCCGGTCCGTTTGCAGTAGTCATCCTTGATCCCGGCCACGGAGGACAGGACTCCGGGGCAATGTGCGGAGGGCTACTGGAAAAAGATCTGACTCTGGACGTGGCGCGACGAATCGATCGTTTGCTCGACTCGGAGGGAATCGCGACATTGATGACTCGTCTGGGAGATACTTACGTCTCGCTGGCAGACCGCGCGGCGTTCGCTAATCGGATCAGAAATTGCATTTTCGTCAGCATTCATTTTAACGAGGACAACAAGCCGGTCGCCAGTGGGGTGGAGACCTACTACGCCTCGCATCAAATCACATCGGGTTCCTCTCTCGCTTCGTGGCTGCCTTTCTTATGGCGACCACTTTCCGAGTCGCCAAATCCTGAAAGTCAAAGCCTCGCAGGATTTATTCAGGAAGCGCTGGTTGCCCGCACGCGGGCCATCAACCGGGGTACACAACCCGGACAATTTTTCGTGATCGCAAACGTGACTTCTCCTGCCGTCTTAATCGAAGGAGGATTCCTCACCAACAAAGAGGATATTTCCAAACTCGTCAGCGAAGATTACCGCGACCAGATCGCCGCAGCCGTTGCTGACGGCATTTTGCATTATCGTGAAGCGGCAAGTCAGCGTAAGCCAACGTTGGCGGTCACAGAAGCGGG
>QHPC01000349.1 GCA_003218915.1 Verrucomicrobiota bacterium | reverse complement strand
AATATGATACGCTTTCCTCTTTTCGTAGTAACGCTCCTTCTCGTTTTCCTTGCGTTTATCAGCGCGCAAGACACAGCCGCTACACCGCCCGCTCCATTGCACAATGCAGGTGTTACTGAGAAAATCACCTTCTCCGAGGTAAACGTCGATGGGCCATACATCGCGATGACCTTCGATGACGGCCCACACGCAACCAACACTGCGAAGCTGCTTGATATGGCGGCGAAGAGACACATCAAGCTTACATTCTTCGTGCTCGGCGAATGTGTTGCACAGAACCCGGCAGTTCTTCAACGCGAAGTTGCAGAAGAACACGAAATCGGCAATCACTCCTGGTCGCATCCTAATCTTGCTAAGCTTTCAGACGAGGCCGTCCGCAGTCAGCTGCGAAGGACGGAAGACCTCATCTTCAAGACAGCCGGCGTAAAACCGACGCTGATGCGGCCTCCTTATGGCGAATTGACGAGACGGCAACGCATATGGGTAAATCACGACTTCGACTACAAAGTCATCTTGTGGGACGTTGATCCCCTGGATTGGAAGCGCCCAGGACCAAGTGTCGTCGCGAGCCGCATTATTGCGGGCGCGCGTCCCGGCTCCATTATTTTGTCGCACGATATCCATCCGCCTACGATTGAAGCGATGCCCCAAGTCTTTGATGCCCTTTTGGCCAAAGGCTTCAAATTTGTGACCGTTTCCGAGCTTCTCGCCATGAATAAGGGCGGGGAGCGACCGGAAGTGGTGAATCATCCCGAGGTTCAGCCCAGCCCCCAACATCAGCTCACACCGCCCACTCTGACTCTCCCGGCAACTTCGCCTTCGAAATCGCCGGCTTCCGCCGTTTCGCCCAATGATCAAGATTGATGGACCTTAGGAGCTGCGCTATGTCAACGCCGCGGATTTACAGCACCGTCGCTTACGATTTTTAAGGAGCAATTCTTCTAATCGCGGTAATTTTCGTTAATGCATCGGACTGATCATTCCCGGTTTCGGAAAGCACACGATTTCGTTCCGGATTTTTCGCATGCGGAACGGCGCACGCGGATCGTGATCGGCCTTACCGCCGCGATGATGGTTGTGGAGATCGTCGTTGGGTTGATGTCGCACTCGATGGCGTTGCTGGCCGACGGCTGGCACATGAGCACCCATGTTCTTGCATTCTTGATAACCGCGGCGGCTTACTATTTCGCCAGAACGCAAGCCGGCAACGCGCGTTTCAGTTTCGGCACGGGGAAAATTGGTGTGCTAGGCGGGTTCACAAGCGCGGTTGTGCTCTCGATCGTGGCGTTCTTGATGGCGGGCGAATCCGTGCACCGGCTCTTTGCGCCATTGGAAATTCATTTCAACGAAGCAATCGGGATTGCTTGCGTCGGATTGCTGGTAAACTTGGGTTGCGCAGTGCTGCTCGCAGATCGCCATCACGAAAGTGGTCATGGTAGTGCTCATGATCACGATTTAAATCTGCGGGCCGCGTACCTGCATGTCTTGGCCGATGCATTTACTTCGGTCTTGGCGATTAGTGCACTTACCGGCGGCAAGTTCTTTGGTTGGGCCTGGCTCGACCCAGTCGTGGGAATTGTCGGGAGTGGCGTCGTTTTTTCGTGGGCTTACACACTCTTGCGAGATACGAGCGGCATCTTGCTCGATCGCACCCCGGCGTCTTCGGATTTGCCTGCCGAAATTCGCCGCACAATAGAGAGCGACGGCGATTCGCTCGTGACCGATCTGCACGTGTGGCAGGTGGGCATTGGAAAATATGCGGCAATGATCTCGGTGGTGGCGCACGAGCCGAAGAGTTGCGAGTCTTATCGGGCGTTACTGCGTGGGCATCACGAGCTGGTTCACGTTACGATTGAGACGCAACATTGCCGCGAAGACCACGAATCGGTCCGCTCCTAGGAGTCTGTTGAAATACTTAGCCATGCCGCGTTGCCGCCGATTTTTTGCCTAATGGTCACCGCACTCTGGCAGGTCGTCGCGGCTTATCTTTTCGCCCTTGCCGGAGGAGCGATCAGCACGTCACTGCGGCTGGAACACAAAGCTCTTTGCGCGTTGATCAGCTTCGCAGCCGGAACACTGCTGGGCGTAACGCTCTTTGCGATTTTTCCCGAAGGTTTGAATGACAGCGGTGTATGGCCAGTAGTCGCGGCGGCAGCTACTGGGTACGTCCTTTTTTTCTTTATCAGCAAATACGTCCATCATGTTTGCCCCGCTTGCGCTGCCAGCCATTTCGACGCCGATGCGACACGGCATTTCAGCGAGATCGCTACAGCGCTGATTATTGCATTGGCGATTCACAGCACCACCGACGGTCTGGTCTTGG
>QHPC01000043.1 GCA_003218915.1 Verrucomicrobiota bacterium | reverse complement strand
GTTGTAAGTAGTGGCGCCGATGAGGCGCAGTGTTCCTGCCTCAACATCGGGCAAGAGAATGTCTTGTTGTGCCTTGTTGAAATGGTGAATCTCATCAACAAACAGGATCGTCTTTCGCCCGGACGTGCGCAGACGATTGGTGGCGGCAGCAATGACACGGCGCATCTCGGCGACATTGCTTTCCACGCCGCTGATGCGGACGAATTTTGCGTGTGTCATCTCCGCAATGATTCGGGCAAGCGTAGTCTTGCCGCTACCGGGTGGCCCCGACAAAATCACCGACGGCAATCGATCTGCTTCAATCGCCCTGCGCAAGAGTTTGCCAGGTCCTAGGATGTGTTCCTGCCCGACCAGTTCATCGAGCGAGCGCGGGCGCATGCGCGTGGCAAGCGGTGCACTATCGGCGCGCTCTACGTCTACGTCTTCTGTGTCCTCGAAGAGATCCTGCACGATGGAAATTACGGCGCGCCGGTGATGCAGGCAATCGTGTCCGCCATCCGGACGGACTCGTCCCGTGGCGAGCTTGCAACTCATGGCAGGCAGACTGGATTGTCTGCATCCTGCAGCGTTCCCCGCGTCACAATCTTGAGATAGCGCGATGCGCCAGTTAAGCTCGGACGAGCGAGCATGAAACGAATTCTTGTTCCGATCGATTTTTCCGACGTAACACCGCCGGTTATCGACCTGGCCCGACAACTCGCCAAGGCTCTCGGTGCGGAGATCCATCTGATACACGTAAAGGAACTCACTGCGGCGGCGGCGCCGGGCACACTCGGCTACAGCCTGGCGGGGATGCCTGAGCTTGCACCAATGGCTGGCGTGCCGGTTCCAGGCTTTGAACCGATGCCGGAAACACCCCCAGAGGACGAAGGTCAGACGTCGAAGCTCGCCAAGTGGCAAGCAGAGATAGCTCAGGACGGTATCAAGGTCAGTTTATATGAGCCGACGGGCACAGTGGCCGAAGAAATTTTGGATCAGGCTCATGAGCTCAATGCTGATTTGATTGTCATGGGCAGGCACGGGCACGGCGCGATGTATAACTTGCTGGTAGGAAGCGCCACTAAAGGCGTGTTGAAACACAGCGTTCGCCCTGTGCTTCTGGTGCCAGCTCCGAAATCTTAGCTGGCGGAATTGACAAACATTGTAGCTGAGGCCGCCCACCTCGGCTTTCTCGGGCTTGTTCACGAACAGAACTGTCGCAGTCAGCGCCCGCCTCAGGCGGGCTACAGCACCCACATTCGATGCAATCCAGCTTATAAGAGCTTGCGTTGCTGAGAGGAAATGAAGGAAAAGCAGGACAATGAAATTCCTGAACGCGCCGCGTCAGCCGTTTGTTGGTTTGGCGCTCATGGCTGCGATAGGGATCATTATCGCGGACGTCTTTCCCCTTCCTGGCGCCGGCTTGATCGTGGCGACAATCGTTTTGGCGGCTTGCATGGTCATCGTGGCATGGCGACCTGCGCTCCTCGCGACTTACGCGACGGTTGGAATTGGCTTTTTCCTGCTACACAACCTTCAGACAAGTAACACGCCAGGCCAGCAACTCGCTGACGAACTTGGCAACCGGCCACGGGTTGTCACGGCGATCGGCTGCGTCATTAGTGAGCCAAAGATTGCGCCCAGCGGGTTTGCAACGTTTCTGCTAAAGCTCAATTCAATCGAATTTGAAAGTCAGAAACAAGCCACGCGCGCCGTCTGGCAGGTTCGCTGGAAAGGCACTCCGAAATTTGGCGATGAATTGAAGCTTTTTGGAATCGCGGAAGTCATCCCACCGCCGCGAAATCCCGGCGAATTTGATATGCGCGCGTATCTGGCGCGTCACGACGTTCGTCGAATGCTCTTCGTTCGTTATACGGAAGACGGCGCACTGATTCGGCACGGCGGCGGCAACCCCATTTTGCGCCTGGCACAAAAGTCGCGTGCATGGATGCAGAACGCCATTTGCAGAGGATTGGAGAACGCACCTGAGGTGCAGAATTTTCTCAGTGGAATTGTGCTGGGCCTCAGGCATCAAACACCCGAAGACATCGAGGAACCGTTTCAGCAAACCGGCACGCTTCACCTTTTCGCGGTCGCGGGTCTGCACGTGGGAATTGTTGCCGCGCTGTTGTGGATGCTCGCAATGGTCGCGCGACTCTCACGCAAATGGGCGGCTGCACTAATCATACCGCTGCTTCTTTTTTACGCTGCAGTGACAGGACTACACGTTTCAAGTGTGCGCGCGGCGGTCATGAGCTCGATTTTGTTTGGCGGCTTGTTCTTTGAACGCAAAGTTTTCGTCCTCAATAGTCTCGCAGCAGCGGCTTTCTTCCTCCTTTGCTGGAACGCGAACGAGCTTTTTTCGACAGGTTTTCAACTGTCTTTCGCGGTCGTGGGGGCCATCATATTATTTGCCGATCCATTTGCCGGATTTTTGCAGCGCTGGACAGCTCCCGATCCATTCCTGCCACGAAGCCTGTTGCGCGGTCCGCAACGTTGGCTGCACGCCGGCTTCGAATGGCTCTGCCGCGGAACCGGTGTTTCTCTCGCGGCATGGCTCGGTTCGTTGCCGTTGATGCTTTGGTATTTCTACATCGTTACACCGATTTCTTTGTTGGCGAATTTGATCGTCGTGCCGATTGCTTTTTTCATTCTGGCGATCGCGCTTCTTTCCTTTCTTTCGATGCCGCTTCTGCCCGGGCTTGCAGTGATTTTCAATAATGCCAACTGGCTTTTGGTACAGCTGGTGATGGCAATCGTGCAATTCCTTGCGCATGTTCCCGGCGGCCATTTTTATGTCGAACATCCACATTGGCCCGAAAAGCTCGTTGCCAAGGTTACGGTCCTGGATGTCGACGCCGGCGCGGCTGTTCATTTACAAACGGGAAGCGCAAACTGGTTGTTCGACTCTGGGAGTGACCGGACTTACCAGCGAGTAATCCGTGAGTATCTGCACTGGTCCGGTGTGAACCGGCTTTCCGGTGTACTGCTGACTCACGGCGACGCAAATCACTTGGGTGGCACAGCGCAATTGGTGGAAGATTTTCCTCGAGTCCATGTCGTGGATAATCCGGCACCGGATCACTCAGCTGTACACAGACGATTGCAACAGTTGTTCCGGGAACACGGAATCAAACCGGACAATCTAGCTGCGGGAGACAGCTTCCGTCTGTCGCGAGATGTGACCGCTCATGTCCTATTCCCTCCGCGGAACTTCAGCGCGCCGATCGCTGATGATCAGGCATGCGTCGTTCATCTGTTGGTGGCGCCGAGAACCCGAATCTTGTTCATGTCGGATAGTGGTATCAAGACGGAACAGGCGTTGTTGGTCAGTCGTTTGAATCTACAGAGCGACATCATCATAAAAGGCCAGCATCATTCGGGAGAATCTGGCTCTGGAGCTTTCCTCGACGCCGTGCAACCCCGTCTGATCATTGCGACTTCGCGCGACTTCCCCGGCTACGAGCGAATCGGCGACGCCTGGACGGAGAATTTACAAAAACGAGGCATTAAGCTCTTTCGCCAGGACGAGACGGGCGCAGTGATACTGCGGTTTCGCCAAGACAGTTGGGAAGCGCAAAGCTATTTTACAGGTGAAATTTTTCGCAGTTCGAGCCAGTGAACGGGCGCGTGTTTTTCCCGAAAAATACGCCCAAATTTGCTCTGTGGCAGATCGGCATCACCCTCGCCGATTGCAAAACCGGAATTTGATTCGGCGATCTCTTTGATTTCTCCAAAGTAATCAACGTCATCTGTGGCAATGTAAATGCTCCCGTCTTTCTGGAGCGCTGCATGGATCGAGCTAACGAAATCCGGAGTCACAATCCGACGTCGATGATGACGGCGTTTTGGCCAGGGATCAGGGAACAATAGATAGAACCTTTCCACCGATTCGGGCGGCAAGAGATAACGCACTGCATAGAAGCTTTCCATCCGCAACAGCCGCACATTATCCAGCGTAGCGGCTTTACGCGTCGAAGTGCGCACTCGATTGAGCAGCCGTTCGACTCCCAGAAAATTTTTGTGCGGCATGCGCTGCGCCAGCGAGCAAAGAAATGAGCCATCGCCACTCCCGAGATCGACGTGCAACGGTGAGTTGCGTTCGAAGATCTTCTGGAGATCGAGACGGTCAGTTAGCGAATCCAGCTCAATCAGCCGAGAAGGGACGTGCCTGCGGTGAGCTAAGCTACCCTCATCCGCAGGCACGCTGAGGAGAAAATGAACAGGGAACGAATCCAGGAATTCGAATGAACGGGGAGACAATGCCGAAAGAAGCGTGGCTGTTTTGAAACTTTGGTCTGGCCCGCATTGAAGTAACGTTGAACTCGTTTATGACGGGCGCGCGGCCGATGGCAAGCAAAAAATAGATTGAGTTATTCACAACGCGCCGATTGAGAAGCTGTCTAACATCGAAAGTATGAAGCGAACACCTATTCTCCTGCTCAGCTGCGCGTTGATTGCTGCGTGCACTATCGCAAGCAGCCAGGGACAAAATTCTTCCCCAGCCGAAACCAAAACCGCGGTCTTTGCGGGCGGTTGTTTTTGGTGCATTCAACCGGCATTCGATAAGGCAAACGGCGTGATCAAAACCGTAGTGGGTTATTGCGGCGGAACGGAACCGAACCCGACTTACGAACTTGTTTCGTCCGAAAAAACCGGCTACCGCGAATCGATCCAAATCACTTACGATCCGGCGAAAATCTCTTACGACCGGTTGCTCGATATTTACTGGCGACAAATCGATCCCACCCAGGCGGATGGACAGTTTACTGATATCGGGCCGAGTTATCGGGCTGCGATTTTTTTCAGCAACGATGACGAGAAAAAAATCGCGGAGACTTCAAAGGAGAAGCTTGCGCGCTCGGGCAAATTCAACAAACCAATCGCCACCGAAATTCTGCCAGCGATGAAATTTTATCCAGCGGAGGCGTACCACCAGAAATACTATCAGCAAAACCCGGAACACTTTGAGGCATTCGAGCAGGGATCAGGCCGAACGTCTTTTCACAAGAAAACCTGGGACAAAGAACCTTAATGTCAGGGTGGCATCGCACACGAGGGACTATCACCGCGGTCATACACCGTCCGCTACAGAATTAAACAACCTGCACCCCTTCGGTTGCAGTTCGTTTGGCGTAAAGATCACTCAGGCGTTTGGTCATAGGGCCAACGTTGCCATCGCCAATTTGGCGATTGTCCAGCCTGGTGACCGCGGCCAGCTCACCCATCGTGCCGGTGCAAAACATCTCGTTAGCACTGTAAACATCGACGACCGACAGATCGGTCTCGACGCAGCGAATTTTTTCCGCTGCACAAATCTCCATCACTGTCGCCCGCGTAATTCCCTCCGGGCAAGCCACAACGCGACTCGTCGCCAGATCGCCGTTGCGCACGATAAAAACGTGCGTGGCGTTTGTTTCGGCGACAAAACCGCGCGTATCAAGCATCAAGGCATCGTCTGCGCCGGCGTTGTTTGCTTCGATCTTTGCCAGGATCGAATTCAGCAGATTCGCATGATGAATTCGCGCATCGAGAACCTCGCGTGGCGGGCGGCGGATCTTGCTCGTAATCAAAGTGAGCCCCGTTTTCGCGTAAACCGGCGCCTTGTGCTCGGCGAGAACGATCAACGTCGGCTGGCTCTGATTTAGACGTGGATCCATTCCGGACGTAATCTTTAAACCGCGGCTGAGTGTGAGGCGGATATGCACGCCGTCACTCATGTTGTTTGCCGCGAGTGTGTGTTTGATCTCCTCAACGATTTTTTCGCGCGACGGAATTTCGGCAAAAGACAAAGCCTGCGCGGAACGCTCCAGCCGATCGAGATGCTCGTGGAGTTTAAAAATCCGGCCATTGTACAGACGCAATCCTTCCCACACGGCATCGCCGCCCTGCACGGCGGAATCAAACGGGCTGATCCCTGCCTTGTCGCGGTGCACGAGCTGACCGTTGATATTAACGATCAGGTTACGATTTCGCTCATCGGATTTCTGAAGCATTGGTTCAACAGCAGATTGCGCTGATAAGACGGACTGTGTTGTTGTAGCGGCGTTTGTGTCAAACGCCATCGAATCATGTAGCTAATCGCCAGGAAATCGGGCAACGCGTTGCTCAGTGCAATCGATATTCGTAAAGCCTTTCGTAAAGCTTGCAACAGTGCCCGTAAATCTCCTCTAGATGCGCGGGCACTTTAGCCTGGCTCGGACGATATGGTTGAAACGATGTCGTTTTTGCCACTTCACCGTACCAATGCTCAGCCCAGCTCCCGTCAGTCTGGCGCAATCCAGGCGGCCACGAGAGCATCGATTCGTTGAAATCCACGCCTACCGCCTCGCAAAGCAGGCGCAACATTCGTCCAGGATTTTCCAGCACGTCTTTTGCATCGAGAACCGGCGGAGTAGCCTTCACGCGAGTCCGGACGAAATCAAAAATCTCCAATTGCTGCCTGAAGCCCAAGTCTTGCAGCGCGGGGTCATCGCGCTTCTTGACGTACGAAGCAATTACTTCGCGCGGATCGCGAATAAGAAAGCAATTCGTAACTGCACTGAGCCATTCACGACCCACATCAAGCAAAAGGTGATGTGCCATTTGTTTCTGGAAAAAAATTCGCTTCCCGTTCGGGATGGGGCCGGTCAATTGCGCGACAATTTTCCGCCAATCAGTTTCGCCAGAAGCGATCACTTCATCCGCGGCGAGATGCTTTTTGCCAGTTGCACTCAGATAATAGGCGTAAAACGGCTCGTCGATGACAAAAGTGTCAGCCCGATTACCCCACGCGCGCATCATGGCGGTCGAGATATTTCGCGGGCCCGACCACATGGCGATTCGGACCGGCTGAACCATCGATAAAGAATCCCCCGCAGCTGGACGAATTGCCAGCCGGAATTGATCCTTTCGACGCGCTCAGGACCGCTCGAAGGAGCGACCTAACTTTTTGCGAAAATGCCTAACAGCGGCCGGCGGGACGGCGTCTTGGAGCGAAAATCGCTGACGAAACCATTCTCGGTGCGGATCTCGACGTGGCCAGCCGCGCGTTTGGCACCATAGACCAACACCGCGCCAACCGGCGCCTGGTACGGATCGGTCACCGGAAGCTTCTTGAATCCATAATTCTTCACTAACTCCTGCCCAGCTTGTTTAGCGAGGAGTGTCTGCGGTCGGGATTTCACCACGCCGGCAGCGACAAGAGCTTCTTTCACGTAGTGCCAGCACTTCGAAAGAGAGTGTGCGCGAGCGCGTTCTTCTGCAATGGTCGCAGCCCGGCGCAGCTTCGGATCAATCTTCGAATCATGGCCAAACGGCAGCACGAGTTTCTTCGGATAATATTTGTCCACGACTTCAATGGACTGTTTTTTGCCGGAAGCGTCTGTGTAACCAAATTTGGGTTTCGGCGCCGAAAAATTCAGCGCAGCCGCTGGACGCGGAGAAAATACCACGCAGCAGAGGCCGAGAAGAAGACAGGGGGTTATTTTTCGCATAAAGCGCGCGTCCTATCGTTGCGATCTACTGGCCGTGCAACTGATTTTTTTCAGAAAACGTAAATTTTTTCCGGTTGACAATTGCTCAATGTGAACAGGTCTGCAAAAAACGCAGTTTGAGAGGCGATTCCTGAGCGAAAACGCTTAGAGAGCCGAGACTAATTCAACCATTCGCTGCCGCATTTTTGAGTCCGGAAGCGCTCCGATTCCTCCCGCCATATTATCCTCGAGATGGCGTGGCTTGTCGGTCGCGGGAATGGCGCAAGTGACAGCAGCATTAGCTACGATCCATTTGAGGAAAAATTGCGCCCAGGAATGACAACCAAATTCAGCGGCCCAATCAGGCAATGGTTTGGAGCGCGTTCGACTGAAGAGATCGCCGCCCCCAAACGGCCGATTGACGATAACCGCAACGCCTCGTTCCTGCGCAAGCGGCAAAAGGCGCTCTTCCGCTTCGCGCTCCATGAGCGAATAGTTGATCTGCACAAAGTCGAGCTTTTCGCTTCGCATGATTTTCTCCACGTCACCGAACGCGCCAGCTTCATAGTGCGTGATTCCCAGGTAACGGATGCGTCCCTGCGCTTTCCACTCCCGCAATGTCGCCAGCTGGGTCTGAACGTCGACGAGATTGTGGACTTGCATCAGATCGATTCGTTTTGCTCGCAGAAGCGCCATCGAATGTTCCATCGATTTAATTCCGTTCTCCTTGCCGCGTGTCCAAACTTTCGTAGCGAGAAAAACCTTGTCACGAATGCCCAGCGCCGCTGTCAGCTCACCAATCACATTTTCGGCGCGACCATACATCGGCGATGTATCGATTACGCGGCCGCCAAGCTTTACAAAAAGCGAAAGGACGTCTCCGAGCTGTCTTCGGTTGTCCGCAGTCACATCGACATCGAACGCCTGCCAGGTTCCCAGGCCAATCACCGGCAGCTTTTCCCCGGTTGAAGGAATCGCACGCGTCAGCATCGCCGGTGATTCGGTTTTCGCCTGCGCGCGCAACGCATCGACCGGCGAAC